>JALSTN010000207.1 GCA_026983735.1 Saprospiraceae bacterium
TGTGTGAATTTATGATTAATAAAATTCGTGTTCGTTTCATAAAAGTGTAAAATTCAGGGTTTTCCCTTAATTTTTTTGAAAAGAGCAGTAAGGGTATTCCCTTAATATTACCCTATAGACGTTTTGAGACGGGAAAACGCTGCCTGAGGGGGGAGGGTTTTTAGGGGCGTTTCAAATTTATTGGAAACAAGAGCCTGATGTTCAAAAATGGAAACATCTGTAGAGACGGGAGCCTTCCCGTCTCTACGAATTCTAATGTATGTTTTGGGTTAAGAGATTAATCATTGCTATAAAGTAGAACTATTGGATTTTGAATAAATGACCTTTGAGAGACATTTTTTACCGTAATAAATTTGTACTTTCGCGCTTTGATTTGTAATCTAAGAAGACAAGTTGTTTGAATTGTTTTGGAAGTTTTATTGCTTTTGGGCAGGGAGAAGGAAGAGAGTGAACAATTGAACTTCTTGAACTTATAAAATACAAAAAACCAACCGTTTCATATGTTTGAAAATTTCTAATAAATTAAAAATAAATGTATTACAAATTTTCTGCACATATGGAACCGCTTCGCTCTCACACAAATTTTTTTAATCATCTTTGTGTGTGAATTTATGATTAATAAAATTCGTGTTCGTTTCATATGTTTAAAAATTTCTAATAAATTGAAAATAAATGTATTACAAATTTTCTGCACATATGGAACCGCTTCGCTCTCACACAAATTTTTTTAATCATCTTTGTGTGTGAATTTATGATTAATAAAATTCGTGTTCTTTTCATACCAAATAAATTACATCATGCTTAAATACCATACGGAAGAGGAGCTGTATTTACTCTCGGCGGAGTATCAAGATATGTTGAAAAACACTAAGCGATATCGCAAAGAATGGACAGAAGGCGTCAAACAGCAGATTATTGATTGGATAAAAAATTTAAGTGAGTTAACCGGGCTGGAATTGGATATTCAGAAGCACGAAGACATCATCAACTTAGAATCTATTTCAGCCTCATTGGGTCGGGTTCGCAGCGGTATCGAAGAGGTTATCGAAGAGCATACACGGCGGCCTATTATCAAGTTTAGTGGGATGTTGCTCTATCAGCAGTTATTTAATGGGAAGATAAAAGTGGACTTATATATGCCATTTGTTGAGGGGATCCAACAGCAGACGCCTCCATCACAGATCGGAATATATCGACCGGATGAGATGGAGAAGGAATTGGTAACGGAGCATTTGGCGCAGTTTTTAAAAATTGTGATAGAGTGGGAGAATTATGATGATGATGACCAAGGGAATGCGCCGATTGGTTTTGGACATAATATCATAGACAAGATACCAGAAAAATAGAGGAAAGATGACTTCCAAAGTTGTATATATCGGTAATCTCAGGACGGAAGCGGTGCATCAGCGTTCCGGAGCTAAGCTTATTACAGATGCTCCGATAGATAACCAAGGTAAAGGGGAAGCATTTTCTCCTACAGATATGGTCGCTACAGCATTAGCGAGTTGTATACTAACTATTATGGGCATCAAGGCCAGAGATAAGGGATTAGATATGGCCGGAGCCTTCGCTGAAGTTCAAAAAACTATGGGGAGTCAACCCAGAAGGATAAGTCGGGTTGAGATCATCATTCAGATGCCAGACAAGGCTTATACCATTGAAGAAAGAAGGTATTTGTCAGAGGCAGCAGAGGGATGCCCTGTGTGTAGAAGTCTCTCCGATCAATTGGAGGTGGATCTTAGTATTCGGTGGTAATGGAGGTTAAATATTTAAAGAAACACAGCTCAAAGGTAGAGGGAGTTATCGATTTGCCCTATTCCAAAAGTGTATTGAACAGATACTTGATTCTCGCTCGATTAGTTGATTTTCCTATTGAACTGGAGAAAGAATATCTCGCAGATGACACGGTTTTGCTAGCCGCTCTTCTTGCGAATCCCCAAAGAGATCATTTTCATTGTGCCAATGCGGGCACCGTAATCCGTTTCTTGACGGCCTATTTAGCGACCAGAGAGGGGGAGCAGGTCATCGATGGTTCCCCCCGAATGCGGCAACGTCCGATCGGACCTTTGGTCGATGCATTGCGGCATATGGGAGCTGATATATCGTATTTAGGTGAAGCGGGATTTCCCCCCTTACGCATCGGAAGTCCGGACCCATCTCAAAGCGGAAAAGTGATAAAAATGAATGGCTCCGTTAGTAGTCAATTTTATACCGCATTATTGCTTGTCGCAGCAAAATGGCCCGGAGGTGTCACTCTGGAACTTCCAAAAGAGATGGTCTCTAAGAGTTATTTGGAGATGACTTTGCGAGTATTAGAGAGTATAGGGATCAGGTATGAAATGGCAGGCAACCGTATCCAGGTTCCTCAGCAGTCGATTCAGATGAACGCTCTCCCAATGGAAAGGGATTGGTCTTCGGCGGCGTTCTTTTTTGTGATAGCGGCATTGGCAAAAGAGGCAAATTTGTTTTTTCCGGGTTTGGTAAGGGAGGGCACCCAAGGAGATGAAGTTATCTGTGAATTGGTGTCTCATTGGGGAGTATATTATGAAGAGAAAAAGGATGGAATGCGTATATTCAAAACAGAGACGACTCTTCCTAACACAATGGTTATCGATTTGAAAGGCACACCGGATCTCATGCCGGCTTTGGCTGTTTTATCAGCATGTAGCGGTGTATCAATGAGATTTTCAGGGGTAGAACATTTGAGATATAAAGAGTCTGATCGAATAGAGGCGATGTCTGTGGAGTTGGCAAAAGGAGGAGTGAGGATGCAGGCAGAAAAGGATAGTTTACTCATAGAATCTAGCTTTGCGGGCGAAGGAGCCGTTATTTTTGATACCTGGGGAGATCATCGGGTGGCCATGTCTCTATCCCTTATCAGCATGTTAGAAGAAGTAGGTATACGGCATCCTGAGGTCGTGAGTAAATCTTTTCCGGATTATTGGGATCAGCTAGAAGGGGTTTGAACGGATTGGTTTTGCAGATATTTTACTAGTTTTTGAAGGGCTTTGGCACGATGACTAATTTGGCTTTTTTCTTCTAAAGACATCTCTGCAAAAGTGCGGTCAAACCCATCCGGGACAAAAATGGGATCATACCCAAACCCTGATGTTCCTCGAGGTTCTAGTGCGATCTTCCCCATGCATATTCCTTCGAATAAATGGGTATTGGATCCATCTACCAAGGCGATAACAGTCCTAAATTGGGCCGATCTATCTGCCCTGTTTTGAAGCGCGTGAAGGAGTTTGGTGTTATTGGCTTCGGGATCTTTATCTATACCCGAATAACGTGCAGAATGCACCCCGGGAGCCCCACCGAGGGAAAACACTTCCAATCCGGTATCTTCTGCCAGACAAGGGAGCGTCAATAGATCGTAAAGATACTCGGCTTTTAACTTTGCATTTTCTTCCAGAGTAATCCCGGTTTCCGGGATATCTTCATGGATATCAAGGTCTTTTAGGCCGGCAATTTCATACCAATCCCCAACAGCCTTTCTGAGTTCGATAAGTTTATGTGGATTGGCTGTGGCAAAGAGCAATTGTTTTTTTATCATTATAGAGAAGATATAGGGCAACTAAATATTAAAAAGTTTTTTCAAGACATTCCAGAGTGCCAGGCGTTTTTGTTTACCCCCTTGTTGTTTTTCCAGGACAAACTGTTGGAGGGAATGAGCAAAAAACCAAGATTTACCATCTAATTCGAAGGTCGTATAAAGATTCGATTTAATGTGAATGGACAAATTGTCCGGAGATAGTCCAAAAACTATTATTTTGGAAACATTTTTCAAATCCATACCTTTATAATAGTGGGCAGTTGTATCTGGGGACAAGGTACATAGAAAGCAGTCCTTTTCTAGATTGAGATGGGCTGCACCCAGAATTTTGCTAAGTAATTCTGTAGACTCTTGGGTATAATCATCCTGTGACAGGAAGACGGCAACGGAGGCGGTAGAGCTGGGTTTTTGGACCGGAGTAAAAGTTTCTTCCGGTATATAATACAAGGAGGATTTAAGCATAACAATGAGTAAAATGATGTCAATTTGTGCATCAAATGTACATCAATATTCGTTATGTGAAGAAATAGAAGCAAGCAATTTTATTCTAATAGGATAAAAGCGGGTTTATAGAGGTCAAAGCGACTATTTGTGGAGGAATACTGCGTGAAGATGTGGTACCGGAGCAGAGATATTTTTAAACCAATAAAACTGAAAGATATGTATCAAGACATTCCTATCAAGGTGACGAGAGTTGCTCAATCTAGAATCGGTCAAGTAGATTTTAATAATTTACCATTTGGAGTTGAGTTTACAGATCATATGTTTACGGCGGACTATATAGATGGGGAATGGCAAAATTTTCAGATCGAGCCTTTAAAACCCCTGTCCATACATCCGGGCAATATGGCCTGGCATTACGGACAAGCTATTTTTGAAGGTATGAAAGCTGTACTCAATCCTGAAGGGCAGCCTTTGCTTTTTAGACCCGATAAGCATATCGAGCGGTTGAATAATTCAGCATATCGTATGCGCATGCCGGATTTTCCCAAAGAAGCCTTTCTCAAAGGAATTAAAATGTTAGTGGAATTGGAGAAACACTGGATTCCCAAAGGGGAACAAAGCGCCTTGTACTTGCGCCCTTTGATGATTGCGACAGATGTTCATGTGGGGGTTCGACCGAGCAAAACTTACAAATTGATCATCATGGCTTTACCGGTTGGTCCGTATTACAACAAGCCATTGAATGTGTTGGTGCAAACCAAATATATCAGGGGAGTAGAAGGAGGCGTAGGATTTGCCAAGACAGCGGGGAATTATGGGGCGGCCATGTATCCTACTGAATTGGCCAAGGAAAAAGGATATGACCAGGTAGTATGGATGGAGCCGAAGGAATTTCGGTATGTACAAGAGGCCGGGACAATGAATATAATGTTTAGATTGAAGGATAAGGTGGTGACTCCGATGTTGACCGGTGCTATATTGCCGGGGATCACACGAGATAGTATATTGCATATATTGCGAGACTGGGGAATTCCGGTGAGTGAACAAAAAGTAGACATCAACGAATTACTTGCTGCCTACAAAAGAGGAGAGTTAATTGAGTGTTTTGGAGCGGGAACTGCAGCGGTAGTTGCCCATGTTAGTAACCTGCATTACGAGGGATTTGATATGGGATTTGATGCTTCATCTTGGGAACTATCTAAAAAGATAAAACAAGCGATTACAGATATACGCAATGGAAAAGTAGAGGATAAATGGGGATGGACGATGTCTACAGCCGGTGCATTGGAAGAAGTGGTCATTTCGTAAATATTGAGAAGTTCATAGCATGAATATAATGGATCTTAAAAAGATTTCGGTTGTCGCCGGACTTCTACTATTATGTATGGGTGTACTATCCGCACAGCCTGCACAAATGCGGTTAGCTTTACTCAAGTATCATGGAGGAGGCGATTGGTATGCCAATCCGACCTCCTTAACCAATTTAGCTCGATTTGCCAATGATAAGATGAATACGCATTTTAATCCGGATTATGCTACGGTGGAGGTTGGGAGTGCGGATTTATTTGCCTACCCGGTGGTACATATGACGGGTCACGGTAATGTTGTTTTTTCAGATGATGAAGCGCTCAATTTGCGCACCTATTTACTGGCTGGAGGATTTCTTCATATCGATGACAATTATGGGATGGATCCATATGTGCGCCGGGCTATGAAAAAGGTTTTTCCGGAGTTGGACTTTGTAGAACTTCCATTTGATCATCCTATTTATCATGAAAAATTTGATTTTTCTAATGGCCCTCCTAAAATTCATAAACACGATGGAAAGCCTTCACAGGGATTTGGTTTAATCTACAAGGGGCGTTTGATTTGTTATTACACTTATGAGACAGATTTAGGAGATGGCTGGGAAGATCCGGATGTACATAATGATCCGGAAGAAAAACGTGTAGCAGCGCTGAAAATGGGAGCTAACATCATTAAGTTTGTTTTTGAACAGTAGTGCTGATTATCGGTATATGTCCATGGGATAAATACCATTTTTGGTTTAGTCGCATCAAGTTATAAAAGGTCTCTCCCGGGATAACTTCAGCCCCCATACTTCTTAAGTGTGCCGTATCTTGTTGAACATCGATAAGTTGTAACCCTTTGGGAACCAAATGTTGGACCAGATGTATTAATGCAAACTTAGAAGCATTGGACACGGTCGAAAACATGGATTCTCCATAAAATACTCGTCCCACTAAAACTCCATATAGTCCTCCGACTAACCTATCATCTTGCCATACTTCTACACTATGTGCCCAACCTTGTTGATGGAGTTCGATATATGATTTGACCATTTCAGCCGTAATCCAAGTTCCATCTTGATCTTTTCTAGGTATTCGGCTACAAGCCTGAATTACCCCTTCAAAGTTACGATTAAAACTGATATGAAAGGGAGGATGAAGAAGTATGGATCGCATACTTTTATGGATCTTTAGCTTGTCAGGATAGAGAACAGCTCTAACTTTAGGAAACCACCATAACACGGGTTGACCCTCTGAATACCATGGAAAAATGCCGTGACTGTAGGCGGAAAATAAACGCTTTGTACTTAACCCATTCGTCAAGGCTATAACTTCATCCTCCACAGAGAGGGGATGAGGAAAGAGACCGCTCTCATCTTCCAACCAAATCATTTAGCAAGAATTCTTTATAAGTAAATTGATAAAATTTTGATATGTTAATTAACAGTTGAGTTGGAGTAATAGTTTAGGATTTGGATTGAACTTTATGGGAGAGTTTGTGGCTATAGTCGTGTTTAGAGTCGAGGTTTTGGACGGTGGAGTGTGTTTAAGACTTTAGGAGTTGTGTTTAACCTTGTTTGTTCTTTGTCTTGATACAAAGAACCAAAAATCAAGAGGGGCAGAACCATTTCATACCCACTCCATTAAATGATATATGCTCGAAGGGGGAGAGTTTGGGGTTTCTGTTGTGTTTAAAGTCGAGGTTTTGGACGGTGGAGTGTGTTTAAGACTTTAGGAGTTGTGTTTAGCCTTATTTGTTCTTTGTCTTGATACAAAGAACCAAAAATCAAGAGCTGGCATATCATTCTTAACGTTGCGTGTGCATGAAAAAATCCTAACAAAATCAAACTCGCTTCGCTCAGACACGATTTTGTTTGATCGGATTTTTACACGCCCACTCCGCTAAATGATATATGCTCGAGGGGGGTATATTTGAGACTTTTGTCGTGTTTAAACGCCTACTGGGGGGTTTTCTGAAGTGAATTTGGAATATTGGAGTTGTGTTTAGCCTTGTTTGTTCTTTGTCTTGATACAAAGAACCAAAAATCAAGAGCTGTCCAATTATTTTTCACGCCCACTCCACTAAATGATATATGCTCGAGGGGGGAGAGTTTGGGGTTTCTGTTGTGTTTAGAGTCAAGGTTTTGGACGGTGGAGTGTGTTTAAGACTTTAGGAGTTGAGTATAACCTTCTTGTTCTTTGTCTTGATACAAAGCACCAAAAATCAAGAGCTGGCAAATTATTTTTCACGCCCACTCCACTAAATGATATATGCTCGGGGGGGAGAGTTTGGGGCTTTTGTCGTGTTAAACGCCTACTAGGTGGCTTTCTGAAGTGAATTTAGAATATTGGAGTTGTGTTTAACCTTGTTTGTTCTTTGTCTTGATACAAAGAACCAAAAATCAAGAGCTGGCATATCATTTTAGCTCAAATAAGGCAATAGAATTCGTAGCGAGGTGCATTTATGCAAAATTAGAATGTATTTTTTGGAGGCAGTCCTAGCGGGCTAATACAACGAGAAAAAATGCATTATAATGAAGCAGAAATGTGCCGTAGTAGAATATCTATCTACCAAAAGAAGTCATTAAGTACATAAGAGGAGAATCGCAAAACAAAATGATAAAACTAAGTTAAGAGGTAATCCTCCAAGTTCTAGTGCATTATTTGAGCTCAACGTTGCGTGAGCATGAAAAAATCCTAACAAAATCAAACTCGCTTCGCTCAGACACGATTTTGTTTGATCGGATTTTTTCACGCCCACTCCACTAAATGATATATGCTCGAGGGGGGGAGAGTTTGGGGCTTTTGTTGTGTTAAAAGTCGAGGTTTTGGACGGTTGAGTGTGTTTAAGACTTTAGGAGTTGTGTTTAACCTTCTTGTTCTTTGTCTTGATACAGAGAACCAAAAATCAAGACGGGCATACCCACTCCACTAAATGATATATGCTCGAAGGGGGGAGAGTTTGGGGCTTTTGTTGTGTTAAAAGTCGAGGTTTTGGACGTTGGAGTTTGTTTAAGACTTTAGGAGTTGTGTTTTGCCTTGTTTGTTCTTTGTCTTGATACAAAGAACCAAAAATCAGGAGGGGCAGAACCATTTCATACCCATTCCATTGAATGATATATGCTTGTTAGGGTGAGCGCGGGGCTTTAGCGCTGTTAAATCACGCGTTTGAGAGGGTATGGGCAATGAATAAGTTGCTTGATAATTTTGGAGTAAAAAGTCTTTGGAAATAATTCCTTAAGTAGTCATTGGGCTTAATCTTCCTCCATTACAGCAGAAATACCTCGATCTACCAAGGCATTTTTCATCGGGTGAACCACTCGTCTTGGCCCTGTTTTAACAGTAGCTTTGCCTTTATAATGAATGAGGAGAGAGAGTTGTTCAGCTTGTTGGGCAGAATGTTTACACACCTCTACTAAACTTTGGATAACCCAATCAAAAGTATTGAAATCATCGTTGTAAATGATTAATTTACTAACAGTTCCCGTGTCGAGGATATCGGCAACGGTTACTTCATGTTTTTTTTGTTCTTTAACAGCAGACATATCAGTAAATTAAAAATGATTAATAAGATAGTTTAATTCAAATTGGCTAACGTCTCTTTGACCGCATTGAAATCAGGAAGCTGGCCGGCATCATCCAAAACTTCAGCGTACTGAATCTTTCCATCCTTATCCACAACAAACGCCGATCTCTTAGCTACTCCTTTCAGGCCTAATACGAACTCGTCATAATAGGCACCATATGCTCTCGCTGCAGTTTTGTTAAAATCAGATAAAAGGGGAAAATTAAGGTTTTGCTCTTCTTTAAATTTAGCCAAGGAAAAGGGCGTATCGACTGAAATAGCAAATACCTGTGCATCCAATTGGTCATAATCACCGATACTGTCTCTTGTCGCACAAAGTTCTTTGGTACAAACACCGGTAAAAGCCAATGGAAAAAATAGAATAACTACATTTTTTCCTCTCTGATCCGATAGTTTCACAAGGTTTTTTTCGGTATCGTAAAGGGCAAAATCAGGGGCTATATCGTTTTTTTTCAAGTACATAGTTTTATTTTTGTCGATTAGATGGCGCTAAAGTAAGGCTTTCCTACGGCATTCAGGTATCCAGTCTTGCATTATCTTTGCGATCCTAATAAAATACCATAAAATGGGTATACGATGTATAAAGGAAAACAATCAAATATATGATAGACTTATCCATTCGACAATATTGTGAACAATACACGAGTACACCTCCTCCTTACCTTAAGCGAATAGAAAGAGAGACGCACTTGAAGACGATAGCACCGCAGATGTTGTCCGGTCCCTTACAGGGGAGATTACTCTCTTTGTTGTCTAAATTGGTTAGGCCACGTTATATTTTGGAGATTGGCACCTTTACGGGTTATTCTGCCCTCTGTTTGGCAGAGGGATTGGAGAAGTCCGGCAGCTTGCATACAATTGAGATCAATCCCGAGTACGAATCCATGATACGTTCCAATTGGGCAATGAGTCCATTTGTGGAACAAATGCACTTGCATCTAGGTGCTGCTTTGGAGATTATTCCTCGTTTAAACAGCGGAATAGACCTGGTTTTTATCGATGCGGCTAAAGAACAATACCCGCATTACTACGATCTGGTAATCGAAAAATTACAATCCGGTGGACTTATAATAGCTGATAATATACTTTGGGGAGGAAAGGTTTTGACTCCAGCTCAAGATAAAGAAACCCAGGCTATAATGTCCTTTAGTGAAAAGGTAAAGGCGGATGAAAGAGTGGAGGTCGTCCTACTTCCAATTAGGGATGGAATTTCGTTGATTAGAAAGTTATAGTTGTAAATATCTGTTTAAAGTCGAGGTTTTGGACGTTGGAGTGTGTTTAAGACTTTAGGAGTTGAGTTTAGCCTTATTTGTTCTTTGTCTTGATACAAAGAACCAAAAATCAAGAGCTGGCAAATTATTTTTCACGCCCACTCCGCTAAATGATATATGCTCGAGGGGGGGGAGAGTTTGGGATTTTTGTCGTGTTTAGAGTTGAGGTTTTGGACGGTGGAGTGTGTTTAAGACTTTAGGAGAGGTGTTTAACCTTCTTGTTCTTTGTCTTGATACAAAGAACCAAAAATCAAGAGCTGGCAAATCATTTTGCTCAAATAAGGCAATAGAATATCTAATTATCTCCATGGGTCTTACAGTATATAAGAGGATGCCCATTAAACGAAAAGATAAAATCAAGTTGAGAAGCAATCCTCCAAGTTCTAGTGCATTATTTGA
>JALSTN010000208.1 GCA_026983735.1 Saprospiraceae bacterium
AAACCATAATCCCATACGTCGGCTTCAACAAATCTTCAAGCCATTCATGTGGATATTCCACTTTGATTTTACCGTGTTTACGATCGATAAAAAGAGGAATAAAATCCATCGGACCCGGACGGTAAAGCGCAGTCATCGCGATCAAGTCTTCTATATTGGTCGGTTTGAGTTCTTTGAGGTGTTTGCGCATACCCTCTGATTCAAACTGGAAAATACCCGTCATTTCCCCTTTCTGGAACAATTCAAATGTCAAAGGGTCATCCAAAGGGATTTCTCTTACATCGACTCTCTTTTCTTCTCCATACCTAAGGACTATATTTTCGATAGCATCCTTAATAATTGACAGGGTTTTAAGGCCGAGGAAGTCCATTTTTAACATTCCGGCTTGTTCCACGACTGAGCCGTCAAATTGGGTAATAAGCAGGTCTGTGTCCTTATTCGTAAAGACCGGAATATAGTTTGTAATATCATCAGGAGCAATAATAACCCCCGCTGCATGAACACCGGAGTTCCGGACGGATCCCTCGAGTTTTAACGCGAGGCTGAGTGTTTCGCCCGCGAGCGTATCGGTATCTTTTATATTTCTAAGCAACTGGATCGCTTCAGCTTCATCCGCTTTGAACTCCTTTTTGAGGTTCGTATCTGGGTCCAAGATCTTGTTGAGAGAAATACCGGGTTTTGCAGGTACGAGTTTAGCTATTTTATCTGCTTCATGGAGTGGAAGGTCCAGGACTCTAGCGACATCTCTGATAGCAGAACGGGCAGCCATCGTATTAAAAGTAATGATCTGTGCCACTTGATTTCTTCCGTATTTATCCACTACCCAGTCTATGACCTTTTGTCTGCCGTCATCATCAAAATCAATATCCATATCCGGCATGGACACCCTCTCCGGATTGAGAAACCGTTCAAAGAGGAGGTTATAACGAATCGGATCCACATCGGTAATGGTCAAACAATAAGCGACGGCAGACCCGGCTGCCGACCCTCTACCCGGACCAACGCTTACTCCGAGTTCCCTTGCTGCTATAATAAAGTCTTGGACGATCAAAAAATAACCTTCAAATCCCATTCGACTGATAATATCCAATTCATACTCCAAACGTTTGCGAATGGTATCATTCATGTTGGGGTATCGCCATTTTGCCCCTTCTTCTACCAAATATCTAAGGTAATCTGCCTGTGTCGCAAATCCCTTTGGGAGCGGAAACGCGGGGAGAAGAATCTCTCGGTTGAGACTTAGCGTCTCTACTTTATCAAAGATCTCCATGGTGTAATCAATCGATTCCGGTACATCGGCAAATAGGGTATTCATCTCCTCCTGCGTCTTAAAATAAAAATCAGCACTAGGAAACTTAAATCGATTGGTTTCTGAGATGAGTTGTGCAGTGTTTACACAGAGTAAGATATCATGCGGCTTCCAATCATCTTCATTGAGATAGTGGGAGTCATTGGTAGATATTGTCTTGACATCGTATTTCTTTGCCAACCGGATCAGAGTTTGATTAATATCTTCCTGAGAGATTCCCGTACCATCAATATTTTCAAGCCCCCGATGCCTTTGCAACTCGATATAAAAATCTTCGCCAAGGAGGTCCTTCCACCATTTGACCAAAGATTCGGCTTTTTCCAGATCGCCATGGAGTATCGCTTGAGGAATTTCAGCTCCTAGACAACAAGAAGTAGCGATTACACCTTCTGAATACTGTTGAATGAGCTCTTTATCAATACGGGGGTATTTGCCATAGAGCCCATCGATAAAACCCAAGGAGGTGAGCTTCATGAGATTTTTGTATCCGACGGCATTTTTAGCGAGCATTAGCTGGTGATATCGCTTATCGGATTCTCCTTTAGATCTCAGGAAAGACCTTTTAAATCGGTCTTCCACCAGATAAAACTCACAGCCAAGAATAGGTTTTAAGTCATTTTGGGCTGCTGCCGCTGCAAACTTAAATGCTCCGAACATATTGCCATGATCCGTCAATGCCACTCCTTTTTGACCATCGGCTTTGGCTTTTTTCATCATTGACGAAATATCCGAAGCTCCATCCAACAAAGAAAATTGGGTGTGGTTATGTAGGTGGCAAAATTCAGGCATCTTTTTACATCATTCTATGGTGAGGTACAAATTTACAACAGATGAAGAGAAATAACAGTGTATACTCCTATAAACTTATCCGTTGATAGAGTCAAGTCCTCATGAACGTACACTTCAACCCTATATCCGGGCAAGCTTCTTCCTTGGTATTGAGAA
>JALSTN010000209.1 GCA_026983735.1 Saprospiraceae bacterium
AGTAAAACAGTCCGTAAACTTGCAGAGGGTCCGGTCGTTTTCCAAAAGCAAAACAGCAGTCTAGCTACTTCGGCTCCAAAACTTTTTCATGGCAATACTCGTATCGATTTTACCCTTTCGGCTAGAGAAGTTTACAATTTTATTCGAGGCTTAAGTCCATGGCCTGTAGCGTGGACTTCTTTCGATGATAAAGAAGTGAAAATCTATAGCGCCTCTATAGCTAGAGAGGCTGCACCTCTCCTTCCTCGTGAAATATTCACCAACAACAAAAACCAACTGCTTATAGGGACTAGGGACTATCCTGTCCGCATTGAATCCCTTAAAATGTCCGGTAAAAAAATTATGGGAATTCGGGATTTTCTGAATGGCTATCGAATTACTGGAAAATCTGTTGAATAAAAGTCAATATTATATCGGCAAACCACTGAATCGCACTCCATTCTTTCACTTGATACATATTTTCTTTGAACCACTCCGGATCAAAAATCCATGAAACCCCAATCTCTTCGCCCCCATGTAGGTAACTGACAACTAAATAAATAGAACACAAAACACTAACCGATAAGGTTATTGGGGTAAGCAAGGTGAATATACTTTTCCGTTGCATAGTGTAAATATACAGTAAAAAATGGAAATGCGTATGCATTTTATTAATTATAAAATTCACATGGAAGGAGGAGGCTATTATTTTTAGCTAAGTTCGCAAGGCGTATCCGAAAATGGGAAGTGCGTGGCAAGAGAAAAAAAAGAGATCGGCTCAAACCCCCCAGCGAACCGATCTCAGAAATTACTAAATACTTATTGCTAAGTATTACGAACAATTACATTAACGCTTTACCTTATTGCGAATACCTTGCCAAAAGCACCTTGAAATAGAAAAAAAATGAACGCAATGCAATATTTTTATTTTCATCATTTGTAAATTATTCATTTAATTGAAGATACATATATGTATTGCTCTATGCGTATAAAAAAAATATCGGCGAAGGGACCATCAAAATTCTAAAAATGAAAAAAATCTCAATTTGCCCACAAAAAACATCCAACTTCGGCAGCAAACAGACCTTTCCTAAGCAATAATTCATGCAAATCTAGAATTATAAGTAGAGAGCACCTATATTTGAGAACTAAAACATCCATTAAGAAATTTCTAATATGAAGCGATACTCTATTTTACATAATATCCTGATGATATTCATTAGTCTAGCAGGCCTATCAGAGCATGTACAAAGCCAGCATATCTCCCACCCCTATATCCATTCCAAGAGTCATCCTACGCTTACCTTGGATAGTGTCGTTATGGGGTCCGGCCAAACTGCATTTTATCTTCGGATAGAGAATAGGATTGAAGGGGGAGGATGGTTTTGTGCCTCTAAGCACATTGAGATTGAAGAGGATAGTACAGGTATGAAATGGTTGGTTACAGGTAGCCAAGGTATCCCAACTTGTCCTGATGCACATAAATTTAATCACCAGGGGGAGCAACTATCCTTTGTACTTTTTGCCCCAAAATTAAGTCCGTTTCCTACATCTATCTCTATCCGTGAACGTTGTGCTACGGGATGTATTCGATTGGAAGGCATTGTTATGGACAGCGTTTTGTCATCTGAACTGGTAAAATTTGATCGTGCAGTTTTGGCGTATCGAGCCGGGAAAAAGGAGGCAGCACAACATCAATTCGAGCACCTATATCGCACTTCTCACTTTCGGCAATCCAAACACTTCGGATATGTACTTTATATCTTACCCAGAATAGCATATGAGAGAAAGCATCGGGACGAAGCTAAGCGTTATTATCATGCGCTTGTGTCCTCTCACCATCCCGATGCCGACCATTTCATATCCCAACTAAATAAAATTGAATTTTTTAGGACGCTTGACTAAAGAAAAATCATAGCTCCGGCGACAAGTCCATAACTTCTTGCCTCTCGATCACTCCAGGTTTTTCCAGGGTCCGGTAAATTTCCACCACTTACAAAGTTTAAAGGGGAGTAGCCTTGAGTGTGGAAGAGTTCGACGAAGAGTTTGGATGCATGTCGGTACTGTCCGCAGAATCCCAATACGTATTGGTTCTGTCGTTCCCAAGGGCTGCCTTTTGGCCCGGCAACAAAATTGGAAAACTCCGTTGAAAGACTATAGTCCCAGTCTGTTTTCTTCATAAATGTATACATTGCCCCAATACTCAATGAGCTTACCTTGGAGGCTTTGTATTGGTCGAGGGGAGGATTGGGATTGTGCGTCCCGGGCCAAACTTTAAGGGTTTTAGTATATACACCTTTTAGTTCGAGATCCCCCCATCGAATCGTTGTATAAATTGCGGTGGCCGGATTATTTTCTCTACCGGGATGAAAATGTTGAACGGGGAAGCCTTGCACATAGGATGTGCCATGTAGATAAGAACCTCCTACTTTGATGCTGTTGTTGTCCCCTACCTGCAACGTATAGCATGCATCCAATGAGAAATTGTTGAGTCTGGAAGGGACATTGGTGCTGTCCACCGGTGCATTGAGAACCCGGAATTGGGCACCTCCTTGTATGGCCATAGCGGTCAGATGCAAGCCGCCTTTGAGATAACTCACTTGAGCACCAAAACCGAGTCCGCCGAAGGCATGCCAGTTGGTAGAATTGGTAAAAGGATTGACACTTCCCGGCTGCCCAAACGGGGCATCCATCTTACCTATAGCTGCGTAAAGGGGATACTTTTCTAAATCTCCTAGTAGGATAAAACCCCTTCTCAATGATAAACCATTTCTACCTAAGGCAGTCGTGGTCCCCGGGCCAAAGCTCTGCTCGGGATTATACAGGGCTTCCGCATACATAGAAATCCAATTATTTACTCTTCCTAGTACTGAAAATTGTGCAGAATGAACAGCAAATTCACTTACGGTTTTTCCGATTTCATTGGCACTTGTCGGATGTCGCATCAAATAGCCAAACTTTGAGTTTCTGTTGCTTTTTTGAAAGTCAAAAATGGAGATTAATGAGGTGCCAAAGGTGATGGTTTGATCCCTCTCACTTTTGTTTTTTAAGGCAATAGCGATAATTTCTGCTTTTCTGAGGTAATTCGTAGGATCCAGTATGGCGGCGGTTCGTTCTGTATTGAGACCTATGGTATTATTTCGGTTTGTTTCTTGTCCCCATACGATACCGGAAGTTAGAATAAGACAGATGAGTGTGAATACTTTTGTTTTCATTATCAGTTATTTACATAATAAAATGTCATTTACACGACAAATGTAAGATGATTTAAATGACTGATATTAGGAAGCACTATATTTTTTATTTGTTCAAGACAAAGGAGGGAGCGCCAAAGCATAAAGGGCATTACTTTTTACTATTGACTCTTGTCATTGCCCTTTGGAGCCCGATATGGGTATAGAGCTTTGTCATTTCTGCAGCATTTTCTGTGATTTCAGGCAAGGCTTTTTGTTCTTGAAGCGACCACTCTCCTAGAACGTGGTCGGTGAGCAGTTGATGTTCATTTTTACTCCCAATACCAATGCGGAGACGAGCAAATTTCTGAGTACCTAGAATATTAATAATATCCTTCAGTCCATTGTGTCCACCATCTCCACCTTTAGCCCTCATGCGCATAGCCCCAAAGGGAAGATGAATATCATCGACGACTACGAGCAGATGATCAGAGGAAATTTTAAGTTTTTGCATCCAGTATCTTACTGCTTTTCCACTGAGGTTCATAAAGGTATTGGGTTGAAGCAAATACAGGGTTCTGCCTCTGTGTTTTACAGTAGCCATTTGCCCCAAATGTTCGTTTTTAATCGGAACTCCGGCGTCGTGGATAATTTTATCAAGGACGGCAAAACCGATATTGTGACGAGTATTTTTGTATTCTTTTCCGGGGTTTCCAAGGCCAACGATAAGGTACTTCATATCTGTAGGGATATTGTCTTTTGGGGTATGAAATGGTTTAAAAAAGTGCGATAACCAGTCACGGATAGACATTGTATATAATGTAATTTGAAGCTTAAAACCCAATATATGAAAAATAGTTGCCTCATCCTCGTCAATTCCCTAATCTCAATGTGGACCATCGTCCATTCGATAAGAGATTATAAAAGAAGATAGGATAGTGATAACACCAATACTGCCAATGGCAAAGTTAAGATTCATCCAGTCGGCAATAATTCCCGTAAGAACAGCTCCAAAAGCATACCCCAAATCCCTCCACAATCTAAAAATTCCTATGCTCTTAGGGCGGTCTACTGGATGTGTGTAATCTGCTATGGCAGCTAGAAACGTAGGGTAGACCATTGCAGTTCCCCAACCTAGCATTGCTGAAATACCTATAAACTGTAGTAGATTTTGCGCTCGTATAAATAGAAATAAAGAGAGTCCTTGTAGCAGCATCCCCATAACGAGAATACGTTTTTTGGAATACCGGTCTGCCCATCTGCCGGTAAAGAGCTGTCCTATTCCCCATACCGCAGGATAGATGGCGGTGATTATTCCTATGCGTTCCAGTGAAAAGGACCGTGCAGATAGTAGCAGAGGTAGAATCCCCCATATCATTCCATCGTTGAGGTTATTGACCATTCCAGCTTGGGTCACAGAACCTAGGTTTTTATTTTTCCATGTTGTTGCCCAGAATATCTTTTTGAGTAATGGAGTAGCGTGCTTTTTGCTTTCCAAATGCGCATGGGCCAAGGTATCCTTGACTAGAAAAATGCTCATCCCCAATCCCAATACGGCCATCCCAATGCCGAGGTAAAAAGGGTAGGGTCTTAAACCGTAAGTATTGGCGATCCAACCTGTTAAGAATGCTACGATTCCCACCGCTAGATACCCAGCGAATTCATTGATTCCCATAGCGAGACCTCGTTGTTTTTTGCCGACTAAGTCTATTTTCATAATCACAGTACTGCTCCATGCCAATCCTTGATGGATTCCTAGCAATACATTGGCCAATATAACCCAATACCAATGTGTGGCGAACATCAAAATAAATGGAACGGGAAGGCCTATAATCCATCCCAATACCAGTATGGGTTTACGACCATATTTATTGGAATACGATCCTGTATAGTAATTGGCTAATGCTTTGGAGATTCCAAAAACCACAATGAAGGATAAAATAGCACTACGGGCAGCAAGATGAAAGGTCTCCTGTGCCATTTGAGGGAGTATCGAGCGCTCCATACCTACCATCCCACCCACGAATGCGTTGATGAGTACCAGGATAATGAAAGGATATCGATTTTCTTTAAGTCCGAGTCTTATATCAGTCATAATAGGTAGAATGTGAAGCGTACTCCAGATACCTTAGTTGTGCAAACATACGACCTTTTTGAGTTCATTAGAGGAGCGGAGACAAAAGCCAATATAAAAATTAAACGAATTTCTGAAGTAATATGGGCGTTTTACAATTCATCTTCAACAATTCTTAAAATGGAAAAAGGAGGCAGAGGAGAGACGGTTGGAGGATCTGCTATAGCCTACTGAGAAGAATGGGTGAAATACCTAGAATAGCCGTTATTTTGAAGAGTATGTGTAAACATCAGAAATAGTTCCAAGCTTTAACTTATCTTTAGGGTCGAAAATCAAATATATGAAGAGTAAGCATAAAATCCAATCCATCTGTATCTACTGTGCATCAAGTGAGGCTATAGATAGATCCTATTTTGAAGCGGCGGATCAGTTAGCCCGTACGATATTTGAAGAAGGTATGGAGATTGTTTGTGGAGGAGGAAAGGTGGGGTTAATGGGCCAATTGGCAGATACGGCTAAGGAGGTTGGGGGAACGATAACCGGCATTTTACCCACTTTTATGATAGAGATAGAGAAGCAACACCCCGGGTTGACGAGAATGATAGAGGTAGAGACCATGTCTGAAAGGAAGTTGGCTTTCTTGGATCATGCTGATGCATTGGTGATGCTTCCCGGAGGAACGGGTACATTTGAAGAGTTTTTTGAAGCTGTCACCCTCAAGCGATTGGGGAAGATTACGCACCCGATTGTTCTTCTCAACACCGGAGGATATTATGACCCCTTATTGGCACTTATGCATAGGGCTGTCGAGGAGCGGTTTATGGACGATCGACATGTCGGGTTATATAGTGCGGTGGATCAGCCGGAGGAGGTCTTACCTGCTTTATTCGATGCTCCGCTATGGAAAGAGGAATATGCCAAATATGCGGCAGTTACTAAGAAGTAATTTATGGGATTAAAGAGATGTTGGCAAGAGGATTATTTGGAGGCCGGGGTTGATGAAGCCGGTAGGGGTTGTCTGGCAGGTCCTGTAGTCGCGGCGGCTGTCATATTACCGGATTCCTTCACGCTACCTTTGTTGGACGATTCCAAAAAGTTATCCGCGTCCCAAAGAGCAGCTCTAAGGCCGGAGATAGAGAGAAAAGCAATGGCATATCACGTGGCCTTTGTTGACAATCATGAGATAGACCGCATTAATATTCTTCAGGCTTCTGTCAGGGCTATGCATCTGGCATTGGAGGGATTGAACGTCTCACCGGAACATGTTCTCGTCGATGGCAACTATTTCATACCTTGGCGTTTTATCCCTTACCGGACAGTTGTAAAAGGAGACGGTAAATACATGAATATCGCAGCAGCGAGTATCCTTGCAAAGACCTATCGGGATGATTATATGATACAATTGCATGATAGGTTCCCCCATTACAGCTGGGATACCAATATGGGTTATCCGACAAGTCTTCACAGAGAAGGCATCCGAAGATATGGGACGACTTCCTTTCACCGAATGAGTTTTGATTTGTTGGGAGAAAAAAAGAAAGTTCTACATGACAAGGGCTGAATTTCAAAAATTAGCTCCCTCGATACCTCGTTTACCAGGGGTCTACCATTTCATATCGAAAGAGGGAGAAATACTGTATGTGGGTAAGGCAAAAAGTCTTAGAAATCGACTCTCTTCTTATTTTAGCCAATCAGCCAAAACCCCGTTTAAAGTGCGGTCTCTGCGCCGCCATGCAGAGAAAATTGAGTTCACTATCGTCGATACCGAACAAGATGCTTTGCTCCTGGAGAATACCATGATTAAGCGCTTTCAACCGAGGTATAATGTCATGCTTAAAGACGGCAAAACCTATGTGTACATCCAAATTACCAATGAGCGGTTTCCTCGTGTTATTTTCACCCGAAGGGTAGTGAAGGATGGTTCTAGCTATTATGGGCCATACACTTCAAAGCATCGTGCAAATATGCTATTGGATCTCATAAAAAATATTTTTTTGCTTCGCACTTGTACGTATAATCTCTCTGAGGACAACATCCGTAAGGGAAAGTTTAAACTCTGTCTGGAGTATCATATCAAGAATTGTAAGGGACCCTGTGTAGGGTATGAAAAGGAAGAGGAATACTTGGAGAAAATCCGACAAGTAAAGAATATTCTCAGTGGAAAATTTGGCTTAGTGAAGGACTTTGTAAAACAGCGTATGCAAGAAGCCGCCGATGCCTTGGAGTATGAAGAAGCCGCTCAATGGAAGGAGAGACTTACTCTATTCAAGGATTATCAAAGTAAATCTACTGTCGTCTCTACTCAAGTGGGTGATGTGGATGTCTTTTCTTTAGAAATCGATGAGGATATCGCTTTTGTCAATTATCTTATGGTCAAGGATGGTGCTATCATCAATAGTTATACGGCCGAAATCGAAATGAACCTCAACCGGGAACCAGAGGAAATTTTAGCATTTGCCATACGTGAAATCAGAGATAAATACCAAAGTTTGAATCGTGAGATCGTTTTACCCTTTCGTGTACCCCTTATCGGAGAAGATCTTAAAGTGACGATTCCAAAACGAGGGGATAAGCATAAACTCTTGGAACTTTCCTTGAAAAATGTACGGTATTTCCACTTGCAATTAAAAAAGCAAAGGGCTTCGAAATCAGAAAAAAAGAATAGCACGAAGCGTATACTAGAGACACTTCGTTCGGACTTAAGTATGGAAGTTCTTCCGATTCACATGGAGTGTTTTGACAATTCCAATATTCAAGGCGCGCACCCTGTAGCATCCTGTGTGGTTTTTAAAATGGCTAAACCCTCAAAAAAAGATTACCGTCATTTTCATATCAAAACAGTAGTAGGTCCTAATGACTTTGCTTCCATGGAGGAGATCGTTTATAGACGTTACCACCGGCTGATTAAAGAGGGGAAGGCCTTGCCTCAACTCATTGTTATAGATGGTGGTAAGGGGCAACTTAGCTCTGCTATGAAAAGCTTGCGAAAGCTCGGTATAGAGAAAAAAGTTGTCGTTATCGGAATCGCTAAGCGCTTGGAAGAAATATTTTTTCCCGGGGATAGTATTCCCTTATATATCGATAAAAAGTCGGAATCCTTAAAACTCCTTCAGCATATCCGAAATGAGGCGCACCGATTTGCTATTAGCTTTCATCGCGATGTGCGATCTAAGGTATTTCTTCAAACCCAACTTACAGATATACCGGGTATAGGCAAAAAGATTTCCGAAAAATTATTGACGAAATGGGGGTCAGTTCAACGTATAAAAGGCCTGAATATAGGGGAAATGTCTGAGGTCGTAGGCCAAGCCTGTGCGACGAAGGTATATCGGTATTTTCATCCGAGCGAAGAGGAGGAATAAAAATCCCTCGATAACTACTGTCATCGAGGGAAAGCAACATGAAAAAATTATTAATTCCTATTTGAATCCTTAGAGTAGCTTCTGATAATTACATGCGGTAATTCACACCCAATGCAAATACCAATGCTGATTTATCATAAGTCTCTTTATAGACTGTATAATCTCTGGTAAATGGTTGATATATCGTATATGATAACCCGGCCTCAATACCGAGATTATCAGAAATGATATAAGAGAGTCCTCCTCCCAAGGTAGTCGTACTTAGCGTATAACTCAAAGAAGATTGGTATTCCGGATTGGGGTTGGTCTTGACATAGAGAACGCCTGCACTGACTTGCAATAATTCAGAGAGCTGGTATTCGAGTCCGCCTGCTACTTCAAATGTATTACCTGCGAGGTAGGAAGCATCTTTACCACCTATTTTTGTAGTTTCACCATTGGTAACAAAATCTCCACTGTCATTCTTTTTCCCATATTTAGCTCCTTTGTCTAGGTAATAATGCGTGCCCAATTGGAGCTTGAGTGCGTCAGAGGCTTGATATCTGACCCCTACTGCGATCATTGCCGGCAATTCATTGGGAACTTCTTCACCGTCTTTATAAAGTCCAAAATCATCTTTGGCTACAGCAGTGGTGACATTCATAGCGGTTTTGTGCTCATATTTGAGGGATATACCAAGCGCTCCCATATCAAGATCCAAGCTGATGATCGGGGTGATGCCGGTTCCTTTTTGGGAGACATCCGCTTCTTTATCCGCAAAGGAAGCGGCAGCAACACTAGCATCTGCTGCTCCGCCTTTGAGTTGAGTTTGAGCACCGGTAAAGGTGCCATTAATCATTTCGGCATTCATGGCATTGATTTGATCATCTGTTAGCCCCAAAGCCTTCAATGCCCCTACAAGTTGGGCTTTTTCCTCGGCAGTAATAATGCCTGCTCCTTGGAGTTGGGCTAAGGTGAATTTTCCTCCCCCTCCGGCGACGATTTGTCCGGTAGCATCAACAGCGGGTTGAAGGGCATCAGCCTGTCCATTAAAGAACATATTGGCATTGACCAAATCTCCTCCTCCAAAATTGAACTTAATATCCTTAAGATGTCCAACCGTGGTATTATTAGCAAGAACATAACGTGCGCCCACCCCGATCGAAATCATATCATTGATGGCATAGGATACCCCGGCTTGTATTCCATAATACACGGAGGATCCGGTGAGACTCATGTCTGCGCTATAGGTGGTAACACCAAACTTAGCCAAGTCGTTTTGAGCTGCATTGGCTAACTGGAGCTCGAAAAGAGGAAGACCCTCAGGAAAATTAGCGCTTCCACCACCTCCGATAACTTCAAACCCCGCTGAGAAAGCGAGATTGTTCATCTTGTATACCAAGAATGCGGTAGGGAGAACCGGAACAAATGTCTTACCTACATAGTCCTTGTTAAGGGCTGAATTGTTTATGGTACGACTTTGTGAGATGGTCTGTGAATTGACCTGGATATAAAATCCATCTTCTAAATGGGTCAATCCGGCAGGGTTAAAGAATACAGCGTCTACATCGACAGATGCATCCCGTGCCATCATTCGGATGAAAGAGGCACTTTGGTTGGTATTGGTCACGATACCTCCTGCATAACTTAGAGAAGTGACTAGTACCATGGTTAACAGAGTTAGTACATTTTTTTTCATAATTTGATTTGTTTTGTTCACTCCAAAGATACAATAAAAAATATTTATAGAACCCAAAACATCCGTTAGCCCCTTTTATTAAAGGAATAATGTTACTTATACAGTCATAGTTTTATAAATATTAGACCTCTTTGAGGTCTGATTATTGTACTTACACATACCTCAGCCTTTTTAAGTTTTCTATAATCTTTTCATCTAATCCCGAAGGGATTATATG
>JALSTN010000210.1 GCA_026983735.1 Saprospiraceae bacterium
GGCTTTTAAAAGCATTGCGGCATTTAGAGACCACTCTGGAATTTGAGTTTGATGAACGACTGGGATATATCACATCTTGTCCGACGAACCTCGGGACCGCCATGCGCGCAAGTGTCCACATTGCCTTACCCAAGTTAGGAGAGAGAAAGAAACAATTTCACCGTATTACAAAAAAACACCATTTACAGATTCGAGGAATTCATGGTGAGCATTCGGCTAGCAAAGAAGGCATCTATGACATCAGCAACAAGCGTAGATTGGGGGTTACTGAGCCACAAATTTTACACGATTTGACGGAAGGCGTTTATGCATTGATTCATGCTGAAAAGCAGGTATGAAATGGTAAAGTAAAGGATCTTCCTATGAACTATTGCCCAATAAAGCGGGCTTCAGGGTTCTGATAGAACAACAATTCGATATCCTTACCATCAAATCGAGCATAGGAGCGGTAATTCATCCATTCCCCCAAGTTGATATATCTCGTTCTACCATTGTCTAAGGTGAGGTCTAGAGGGAGATGTCGATGTCCAAAGATAAAATAGTCCATCTGTTCTCTTTGGGGATGTGTATTGGCAAATTGAAAGAGCCATTCACTGGATTTATCCAGATACTTTTCTTCTCCATGCGTCATTCTACTCCTCCTCGACCACTTTCGAGCCAAAGGTATCCCCCACTCAGGATGTAGCCACCTGAATAGCGTTCTAGCACCTTGGTTTCCAAAGACTTTTTTTATGCGTTTATATCCATTGTCCCCCGGTCCCAGTCCATCCCCATGACCCAGAAAAAAATCTTTTGAACCCAAATGAAAAGTCTTAGGCACAGGATGGACCTTTATTCCTAACTCCTCCTCAAGATATCCAAAAGTCCATTGGTCATGATTGCCCGGGAAGAGATGAATATCAATGCCTGCATCAGACATAACAGCGATCTGACCCAATAAACGCACATTGCCCTTGGGAACTACATGCCCGTATTCAAACCAAAAGTCAAATAAATCTCCCAATAAAAACAATTGCCGGGCATCCCTTTGTATCTCTTTTAACCAAGAAACAATCATGGCTTCTCTGGACCGACTATTGATCTCATCATCTGGTGTGAGGTGGAAGTCCGATGCAAAATATATCATAGATAAATCATTGGTTTGGACGGCAAGATATAAAAACTATATGGATTGTACGATGCAAAAGAAAGAATCAGCCGGAGTCCGAATCATGTAGTTACTATGTGAATAATAAACTAAAACGTGTAGTAGACCATTTTATTAGAGAGATAGTATTAATATTGAGATGAAGTCAACAAATTAATTCCTCGGAAAGTTTTCTTTAGGGACCGGATCCTTTTTTTCCCACCGTGAATGATTTATCTCCTCGTGAAGGCCCGATTATCGCCTTCATTTAACCTTCATCTGTTATTCTACTACAGCACATTTTAACTTCAAAACCAAGCATTGCTCCCTCGTCTTCGCAGCCCAATATGCCACGGAACAATTACTAGCCTTTTTTTCCCAAATGCCCTTCACTCCGAATTCTAATGTATTTTTTGAGTTAAATAATTTAACAGACTCATTTTGCAATGTTTTCACACGAACTATTCAATCATCCGGGGATACGTAAAAAATTTTTAATCAATTCATAAATCATTTTTTCCTATCTTTGCTCTGAACAACACTCGTAATACCCCTTATTATGCCTAAACACCCGCTTACTCCGCATGACCGCTTTATCAAAGCTATGATGTCCAATAAGGCATTTGCCATGGATTTTTGCAAGGAAATGCTTCCCGAACAAATACGTTCCATCATTGATATGGAATCCATTTCCTTTCCCAAGACTTCTTTTATAAACAAGGAACTCAAGGAATTCTTCTCAGATGTTATCTTGCGCTTTCGGAGAAAAACCCCTCCTGACCAACACCTCCACGTTACCCTGATCATAGAGCACAAGGAAAAGCCCTACTCCATGGTATATATCCAACTACTACGCTACTTAGCCGAAGGCTATGCCGCCCTATTAAAACAGAAGAAACATCTGGAGCCGATTATCCCCATTCTCCTCTATCAAGGCAGCGAAGAATGGAAGGTTCGCTCCCTCACAGAGCTTATCGACCAACTGCCGGAGGAACTTAGGAGATACATCCCCCAGTTCGAAATTCTATTTCTAGATATCGCCAGATTGGAGGATAAAACAATCGAGAATATCACCAATGTATTTGTCCGTTCTGCACTATTTATCCAAAAGTACCGCACGACCCTACCGGATAAAATGGAGCAAGTCCTCCAAATATTTAAAAAGATAGAGACTTTATCCGAAAGGAACTTAATGGGACATATTTTTGTTTATTTTGCACATAATGTACATTTTTCTACCCAAATTATAGATAAGATTATGACTAGTTTACCTACCAGTACCCAAAAAGAATTTAAATCTATTTACGATCATTTTACAGAACTAGGTATACAGAAAGGTAGAGAGGAAGGCTTACAAGAGGGCATGCAAAAGGGCATGCAAAAGGGCATGCAAAAGGGCCTCCAAGAGGGCATGCGCAAGGGCTTACAAAAGACTAAAACCGCTACAATTCTGCGTGGATATAAATCTGGGGTTTCTATTGATTTGATAGCAGAATTAGTGGATATGAGTATAGAAGAAGTAAAAGATATTATTGATCGTCATATTAAAAATTAAGGTTACAGATTGATCTGTTCTCCTCTGGTTAAATCCTAACAGAAATATTACATAGGCTACACCTATTGAACACACATAGAGTCGAGGAACCAGTACCGATATCCTACCGGCAAAATGACCATTTTTTAGTATTTTTAGCCCTTCAAACGAGCAAAAACTTCCTCATCACATTGGGTTTCCCCCATTGTTCTGTTGGAAAAATAATTAATTGGAGGTAGGACTTCTGGGAGCGTGAAGCTATCTTATAGTTGCAAAAATTTTGTGACACATGTATTTTCGATTTAATAGGAAATTTAAAACAATGAAAAATATAGAATCCTTTCGGGTGTATTGTTTGACAAAACCGGGAGTAGAAGAGAGTTTCCCTTTCGATCAAGACACGCTAGTGTTTAAGGTAATGGGCAAAATGTTTGCACTAACCGGATTGGAAGCAGAGGATTTTAAGGTCAACTTAAAATGTAATCCGGAACGCGCCTTAGAATTAAGAGCGCATTACCCAGACGAAATCCTTCCGGGATTCCACATGAATAAAAAACATTGGAATACGGTTCATTTTGAAGGAACACTACCTGAAAAACTACTAAAGGAGTTAACTGATCATTCCTACGATCTTGTCGTATCTGGATTATCCAAGAAGGATAAGAAAGAATTGAGTAAGCTGAAGTAAAAATAATATGTCTTTGCACATCCATAAGGAGTTTTGATGACACTCAGTACAATTGATCTAGTACCTCTCTGATGAGCTCGGGCTCATATCCCTTGTTGAAGAGATAGCGGGTTGTTTTCATCCTTTGATGATAATCTTTGACTCCTTTTAGGTGTTTTATGGCGAGTCTTCGCAGAGTTGCACGATATTCTTCTGGGTCAATCTCTTTAAGGGATGCCTTGACAAGATAGGGTGAGATATTTTTATTCTGAAGAGCTTTGACGATCTTTTTTCTTCCCCACTGTTTGTAATGAAACTTACCCCGAACAAAGCTTTCCGCAAAACGAGATTCATTTAAGAAATCTTCTTCCAACAAAGTCATAATAATATCGTCTAGCTCTTCTCCATATATATTCAAGGATAATAGCTTGCGAGTAACTTCCTGATGACATCGATCTTGCCAGGCGCAATACTTCATCATCCTTTTAAGGGCTTCCTCCTTGGATATATATTTTTTTGTCTTGATGTTAAGATGTTTTAAGCACAAAGTTAACGGGTTCTCTTTAAACCCAAATCAAACATTAGGCCTTTTATTGAATCAAGTATATATTACGGATAATGTATATTTTAAACCATTGTTTACAAATTTATTCCGAGTAGGCTTTTCTTTTGAAAGAGTATTATTTTTTTCTATGGTTAAAATTCGAATTATTGCTTTCATTTAACGCTGGACTGATCTTCTACTGCGTTGCATTATGACTTCCAAAAGCCCCTCACTACGAATTCTAAAGTAGGTTTTGGGCCAAACAATTATATGATAATTATTCTTTTTTTCAATTGGTTGAAAATGCGCATCATTATCTTGTTTTAAAACCCACGCCAATTGCATGGATATGTGTATTTTTACCATTCATTTTAATTTAGTACAGTTTGTTTTTGGTAATTGACATTATATATAACATGTCATTTATGAGTACAAATTATACCGAATGATACTATAGAACTATTTATCTAAGCGATATAACTAAAACTACACGATGAATGGATAGGATAACGAAGTAGTTCCATAGACTCAGATACTTTATACTACCTATAATATCTATTTAATAGAAAATTTTGAGTGCATGACTAATTTTAAAAAATTTACAGGATGGAGTATTCTTCTCTATCTATTCTTGGGCAGTGTGTACATTATGGCGCAACCCACCGTACAATTGGAAGTATTTGCACGACGTCTGAATAAGCCTGTCGATATAGAAAACATGGGAGACGATAGACTCTTCGTGGTGGAAAAGAATGGTAAAATCCGTATAATTGACCCTATGGGAAATATTCAACAAACGCCCTTTTTAGATATAACGGACAGGGTTCAAATAGGAGGTAACGAAATGGGGTTTCTAGGATTGGCGTTTCATCCCAATTATAAAGAAAACGGATACTTTTATGTCAATTATACCGCATTATCCCCCAGACGAACGATCATTTCTCGATTTGAACGGGATTCTATTAATCCGGATAAAGCGCTAGCCAATTCCGAAAAGGTACTGCTCGTCATAGAGCAGCCATTTTCCAATCACAATGGAGGTTGCATCAAGTTTGGGCCTGACGGATATCTCTATATAGGCATGGGAGATGGAGGTTCTGCCAGAGATCCCGGCAATCGCGCTCAAGACCCTAAGGTTTTGCTTGGTAAAATGCTACGAATAGATGTAGATCATGGAGATCCATATAGTATTCCTCCTTCCAATCCATATGCCAAGGACACTACAGGTTTAGCTGAAATATGGGCAATGGGTCTTCGCAATCCCTGGAGATTTAGTTTTGACCGAAAGACAGGAGACTTATACATCGCAGATGTAGGCCAAAACCAAGTAGAGGAAATCGATTATGAACCCTATGGCACTCCCGGAGGGCGCAATTACGGATGGAGGTGTTATGAGGGAAATGATCCCTTTCGCACCAATGGCTGTTCTGATGCATCCGATTATAAATTTCCGGTTCATCAATACCGACATGTACAAGGGCATTGCTCGATTACAGGTGGGTACGTCTATAGAGGGCATCAGTATCCGGAGTTGGAGGGTCTATACTTTTACGCTGATTTTTGCTCGGGATTCTTAGGCGCATTGGAGCGAAAACAAGATAGCACCTGGAGTCAATATGACCTAGGATTTTTCAAGGGATATACGTATGCTTCCTTTGGGGAGAATAATCAGGGTGAACTTTTTATTGCCGGCTTAGGAGGGGAGATTTACCGATTGGTAGGGGATAGCACTTTAACTACCTATGATAAAAAGGGTAGAACTCCGTTGAGGATCTTCCCCAATCCAACACAGGACCATGTATCCGTCCAATACCACAACGCACATAAAGGTGGCCTACTCCTTACTTTGTATAACCTGCAAGGTGAAATCATCTATCGCCAGCGATATCCAGAGGGAAAGAGCAAGATAGATTTATGGATGTCAGATTATGCAGCCGGTATATACTTACTTGTGGTAAAATCCGATTTGGAAAGCATCGTTGTCAAGGTGGTGAAACATTGATCAAACCATCCATTTCTATAGAAATACAGAATTAATTCTTAGAGAATCCCACACGATTTGTAACGGCGAATATAAATATTCATAATAAAGAAGTATCATCTAATTAGACGACACTTAAAGTCACAATAAGTATGACTTTAAAAAACTAGCTTTGCCGTAGTAGAAGATCAGTTGGGGTTAAACAAAGACAATAATTTGGCATTTACAAAGCGATTAAAAGGCTGCAATTGGGTATGAAAATGTAACAGAAGAATTTTTTTAAACCCTGGTTTGAAAGAATATATTCAGTATTTTATTACATATATAATCATATTAAAAATTTCTTATTTTACTTAAATAAATAAATTATATTATGCAGCATACTACGCTTACGTATAAGCGTTAATACAAATCAAGCTTTTAAGAGAAGCCACTTTTTCCATAAATTATTATTATCTATTCAATAGAAGATTTGAACATATAAATACTTATAAACGTATGAAATGTTAGAGAACATCTACATAATGAATCTTGAAATTCAATCGTTTGACATTGTGCAACCATTTCATAGCTGCACTCTCACATAACTTTTTTTAATCATCTTTGTGTGTGAATCTAAGAATTATAAAAATCATACTCGTTTCATACCAAATAACTCAGATAAATGAAAAAATACAACCATATACTCTTACTGGTCTTATTCAGTGCAACCTTAATGCAGGCGCAGAAGGGCATCATAGAAGGATACACCTTTGAAAATGAAAACAGAGGATTTTTACAACAGGTTGAAGTTGGAGCATATTCGTCCTCATGGTCCAAAGACCCGATAGCAACCACTTTTTCAGATGAAGAAGGACATTTTTCCTTAGCCGTGCCGGCCAATCAAAGCATCTTCCTAAAAGCAAAAAAAGCATTATTTCACGATCAAAGCCTAGATACTTTAGCACCGGCAGAAGGGGAAAAACTATTTGTGAAGATAAAGATGTATCGAGAACCGGGTTACTTATTTGATGTCCTTCTGGTAGAAGCTACGGATGATCCCAAAGCGCCTATGGAATCGATCAAAGGCGCCCGAATTGAGATATTTAATAACACGACGGACAAGGAAGAGTTGGTTTTAAAAGACTATGAAGATTCTGAGTTCAATTTTACCTTCAAACGCGGAAATCACTATACGATAATGATTAGAAAGGAGGGATATCTCACCAAGAGAATGGAAGTATATGTCAATGTAAAAGGATGTATTCTATGTTTTGAAGGTATCGGAACCATCGAACCCAATGTGTCTGACAATATAAATTCGGATCAAGAACATGGCTCATTGCTCTCCACCGTACTCATGCGTAGAGCCACCGTCGGAAGTACATTTAAAATCCAGAATATCCACTATGATTACAACAAAGCTTACATTCGCCCGGATGCCGCTGTAGAATTAGATAAAGTTGTCAGAATGTTGAAGGATAACCCGACCCTCAATATAGAACTAGGATCACATACCGACTCAAGGGGTAAAGATGCGTATAATATGAAATTATCGCAAAAAAGAGCTGAGGCCGCAGTGGCTTATATTATCAAACAAGGGATAGACGCGCATCGTATAACGGCCAAGGGATATGGAGAGAGTAAGATTATCAACAGGTGCATCAATGGTGTGAAATGTTCTGACAAAGAACATGAAGAAAACAGACGAACAGAAATAACCATCTTAGGATTCAATCAAACGGATGGTCAATCTTTTAAACCGCTTTCTCAAATCATTAGAGAAGAGAAATTTTTACGCAATGTACTAGAAGGAAAGCCGGAAGTAGTAGAATACAAAGAAGGAGATGAAATGCCTGATGACCTTAAAAAATTCCTAGAAGAAAAAGCGAGAACAAATGGGAAAGAGGTCAAGGATATTGACAAGGTTGTTAAAGAAGTACGTTCTACCCCGCCAGTAGTTCTATCCTCGATTCCGGATAGTGCTAGAGTTCCTCAAGACTTTACCGGATATTTGATATATCTGGAATCTAAAGATAAATTATTGAGCCCATCAGATCAACGATATAAAGGACTAAAACAAGTATTTGTAATTAAGAATAAGCATAAAAACCAATGGGATTATTTTACCGGTCCCTTTCAATTATACTCAGAAGCCAAGCGTTTTAATTCGCAATTGTTACGGAATTCGGTATTTAAAAAAACATCCCTAAAGCTATTCAAAAATGGAAAAGAGAATAAATAGTACTGGGCAAACAAGTTAGTTTTTGTACATTGTGGTAACTTTTAACTCAATTCGTATAATAGAAAATAGCATTTAAACGAATATAGTAATCCTATAAAAGCAAATAAATGAAAAAAAACGCACTCTTTACAGTATTGACATTACTCCTTATTTGGTCTTCAAATGGAATGGCCCAACTCCCCAATAATCTGCGATTTGGATTCAATCTGAATCCTACTTTTTCCTGGCTTTCTCCTACCGTCAACAAAGCCAAAGGAAGTGGAGTCCTTGGAGGTATTAAAATTCTTACAGTAGGAGAGTATTACTTAAGTGAGAACTATGTCTTTTACTCGGGAATCGGTCTGTCGTTCAATCAAGGTGGTATTTTAGAGTATAAGTCAGGGGGAAAGCTTTTAACCGGGGATTTTAGCGACCAAGTGTATTATAATCTACCGGATAATTCTAAGGTGACGTCCAAATTGCAATACCTGGAGATTCCATTGGGATTTAGAATGCGCACAAAGGAATTTGGTCATCTCAGGTACACCTTCACATTACCGGTGTTTACCTTGGGAATTCGGATGAAAGCAAGGGGCAATATAGAAGGGCCGGGTATCCCTTCAACCAAAGGAGAAAACTTTTCTGATGCTACTCATATTTTCAACTTTTCATATGGTTTTGGAGGTGGAATCGAATACAGTTTGACGGAGGATCTCTCCTTTATCGGCGGCATGCGTTATCAACAGGGAGTAGCAGATATTACGGATGAATCCACCAATGACATTAAAGCCGTTCTCGGTGTTATTGAAATACAATTAGGTATATTATTTTAAGAAAATAAGATGGGCTGGATTAAAATTATTGAAACTAACGATCGATTTAAGGGAGAATTAATAGCTGCCAAACTCAGAGAAAGTAACATTGTCTGCCAGTTGATAGACAAAAAAGATTCTATGTATGTGATGCTCGGACAAGTAGAACTGTACGTTCAACCGGAAGATGTAGAACAGGCAAAACAAATCATTTCTACCTTTGGAGAAGAAGAAGAATAAGCCTCCAATTTGTTTAAGGCAAACTACCTCTGCGTAGAAACCAACATTTAGTATCCTATGCTAAATGTTCTATATAAAGGAGAATTGGAGAAATAAGAATCAAAGGATTATTAAATCCCGTCCATATTTCTCTTGTAAATGTATATGACTAAAGCAATAAAAGCAATCAAATACACTAAAAACCAAAGAAACTTTGGTCCTTTACTCTTGTAGTCGTTATCGTGTACACTCATTGTAACTTCATTTTATAGCTGCAAAGAAAACGCAATTCGCAGAATTATCCTAATTATATATTTGAAAAAGAGGATAAATTATTAAAACGTATCCTTGGATTCATCCTCTAAGTGTGTTTTACAAGAATATTCTGACCACCGCCCAGACCATCGTAAGGAGCAACAATCGGTAAGCCCAAACATCAGCATGGGGGTATTTACTAGCCCAATGTGCTGTCATCCATCCCCCTGCTCCTTGTCCAATAGCCAATAAACTTCCAATTCTCCAATCGACCATACCCTTCATATGAAATACAATAAGTAAAACCAATGTGTACGTCGTTACTACGAATACCTTGAGCGCATTGGCTCTGATGATATGGATACCTGATAATAATACTGTGGTAGCTAAAAAAAATATACCCATCCCCATCTGAATAAATCCACCATAAACTCCCAATCCAATCATAATTAGGACTTGTACCCAAGGCGATACCGGCTTTTTAGTAGGATGGAGCCATCTTCTAGGATGTGCTAATACGACAAAGAGCATGATGATAAGTAGATATCCGAATACTTGTTTGAAAGCAGTAGGGGATACATGTATAGCTAACCACATTCCGATCATAGCTCCCAAAAATACCGGAATAATGACAATGGGATGCGCCTTGGGATGAAACATCTTATGCTTATAAAATGTAGTACTTCCTATAATCCCTTGGGTAAGCACACCGATACGATTCGTACCATTCGCCACATTGGGGGGCAGGCCCAATACGAACATAAGAATCGGAAGGGTAATAGCAGATCCATTGCCGGCAAGCGTATTGATTACTCCTGCAAGAAATCCACCCCCTATGGCGATTAGAATTTGGTAAAAGCTTAAATCATTCCACATCCGGTATCGTTTGGCATAATTCTATGAGCACACCGGAAGTAGTCTTCGGATGAATAAAGCAAACGAGCTTGTTATCTGCCCCCTTCTTAGGGTGCTCGCTTAAGACATGAAATCCTTCCTCCCTTAAGCGCTGCATCTCCTTATGAATATCTTCTACCTCAAACGCGATATGATGGATTCCAGGGCCTCTTCTTTCGATAAATCGAGTAATAGGGCTATTGTCAGAAGTCCCCTCCAAGAGTTCAATTTTATTG
>JALSTN010000211.1 GCA_026983735.1 Saprospiraceae bacterium
ATTACAGAATATTCTTTGCATAATAGTTCAAAATAACCATTATCAGAAATATAGGATCCTTTTAATAAGAGGGGCTAAGGTGTGATTAGGGTTCAAATTGCCATGAGTTAGATCTAGTCAATAGAACCATGCCAACCATTTCATACCACATAAAAAAGAATAATATTCTCGAAAAGTAGGACGTTGAAAGGCTTAGGCTTCGTATTTTTGTCGTAATTTACCTTCAAAAAAATAAATATAATGCTAAACCATTTCAAAATAATTGCAGTCTTTTCCCTGAGTTTAATCCTGTTCGTATCCTGCAAAGAGACAGAGGAACAAAAACGTGTCAAAAAAGCAAGTAAAGAAAAATTGTACTCGATGACTGTACAGGACTCTATATTTGAGTTTGATTCGACTTCCAATACATTAAATGTAACGGTGGAAACCAAAGAAATTAAAGATATATATAAGACCCCGGAAAAACCCGCCAATATCATAAGAAAAGATGGAACGCCTGCATCTCAGTTTGAAACAACTCGAAAAGTAAGTTATTTTATTAACAAGTCCTTACAATCCAAAATAGACCAAGGAAAACCCAAAGGCAGAAATCTAGTCATGAGGTTTGTGGTCTCTACTGATGGGAGAATGGTAGGCTTAAAAATCCTCAATCGCTCTTATACCAAGCTGGATACCATAGCCATATCCACTTTCAATCAACTCAAAAGAAAGTACAAATGGTCGCCGGCTACTCATCTGGGCAAACCCGTTAATTCTGAAATAACTATCCCGATCAAATATTAATCTATACCCCCGATGATCGTCTACAATGTAACTATTAAAATAAATCCCGATGTAGAAAAAGAGTGGCTTGAATGGATGAAGGCCAATCATATTCCGGAAGTCCTGGAAACGGGTTGCTTTGTAGATGCCAAAATTCAAAAGCTCTTGGGATATGACGATGAGGAAGGTAGGACATATGCCATACAATATCGAGCTAGAACAATGCAAGATATTGATCGGTATCAAGAAAAGTATGCTGCTCCCTTACAAAAAGACCATACAGAACGATACAAAGACCAATTCGTAGCTTTCAGAACCCTTCTTGAAGAAATCCAAGATTTCATCGGTTAAAATCAACACAAAACAAATAAGAGCAAGTAACTTAATCGTTGTATCTTTGATGTATCATATTTATTAAATCCCATTTTATCCATGAAAAAAATCGATAATAAAATACTTTTCCTGTCCCTATTCTTAGGTATTATCCTGTATTTAGGATTTAATAGCCCGCTAAGGGCTGATGAAGAGATGCGCGCTTTTCCCGCTGATCCCGTACCTCAAATAGTTAAAGCCGTACCTATAGATCATGATTTTACTTTTGTCGGAGAACGTGTCCCTTTAGAAAACTTTGACGTGTTGGAGCGATTAGATCGAGAATTAATCATCAATACCTATAGACACTCTAGTACACTTCAAATTTTAAAAAATTCAAAGCGGTACTTTCCCTTAATCGAACGCATCTTTAAAGAACAGGGAATTCCCGAAGATTTTAAGTATCTGCTGGTAGCTGAAAGTGCCTTTCAAAATGCAACCAGTTCAGCCGGAGCAAAGGGCTTTTGGCAATTTATGAAAAGTGCTGCTAAAGAAATGGGTCTAGAAGTCAATAAAGAGATAGACGAGCGATATAATATTGAAAAATCAACATTAGCCGCATGCAAATACATCCGTCAAAACTTTAATAGATTTGGCAATTGGACCCTGGCTGCTGCAGCCTATAACATTGGCCCTACAAAACTCAAGAGTGAGTTAAAAAACCAGGAGGAATCAAGTTTTTATAACCTCAATCTCAATTCTGAAACATCCAGATATCTCTTTAGAATCCTGGCTTTCAAAGAAATCCTCTCCAATCCTGAAAAGTTTGGTTATTATCTATCCCCACAGGATTTTTATCAACCTTTAGATCAGTATTATCTTGTAGAAGTGGATACGACTATCCCAAGTCTTGCCAAATTTGCTCATGAGCACGGGACCACTTATCGCATGTTAAAAATATACAACCCATGGCTCAAGAGTAGCAGACTTCCGGATAAAAGCAGAAGAAAATACTATATTAAAATCCCAAAATAAAGAACGTGCGTTATGGAATATCCCTTCTCTTAAAAGTTGTCCAGGAAAAAAGAACTAAAAGTGCTGTCGCAACTCCCAAAACGATTAGGTCAATGTTCCAATTTCCTTTACTGTTCATAATCTCTTG
>JALSTN010000212.1 GCA_026983735.1 Saprospiraceae bacterium
ATCTGTTGGTCCAGGGTATGCCTATTCAATCGTCCTAAGCTGCGCATGTCCATCATCAATACCACCAAGATCGCTTCATATCCGGAATATGCGCGCGTCAATTTGTCCCTTAGTTGCTCGGGAGTAGAAAGCATATTATCAAGCAATCTTCTATATTTGGAGGGAATGAATACATTCGCTCCTGGGGTATTATCTAGAATAGCCTGAATGGTCTGTAGAAATTCAGCCGGAATATCCATCCTCAATCCTAAGTAATCTCTCGGTACATCATCAATAGTAAAAAGATGCGTATGAACATCGATTAACAGGTTAGGGGATTTGAGTTTGTTCTGAAAATCCTGCTCTAAGTCGCGAATAGAACGACGATGTACAAGTTGAGAAAATTGCGTAATATCCGGCATGAAGATGTATTTTAATACGTGTTAAAGGAGGCTAAGATTTGGCTGAATTGTTTATAATTTTCCGGATTAAAATCCTTGTCTAGGTTTCTGCGCATTCCTTCCATAGCATAATCAGAGATATACCACCCCAATGGAAAGTGATATACTTGTCCAAGATCACCAGCAAGGGCAGACTTACGTAACAAGTTAAAGTGATAAACCTTACTATTGGCAAACTTTTCTAGTATAAAATGTTGCAGGCTATATAGATTTTTATCTGTAAGATGTCCCTGAACATTCGCTAGTGCTGCAGGAGGTACATTGAGATCCCGCACCTCCTTAAAAGATGCTTTAGGGACGGGATCAGCATTACTTATAATTACAATATTGGGCGTAATGATTAGACCTGAATCCGATGCTATTTCACCTAATCTCTTTATTAAAGTAAGAGCCGTTCCAGCACCAAAATTATCAATATATCCACCATCTACAAATTGATATCCTTTCTTCAATTCAGCGCCTGAACTAAGGTATGGAAAACGCGCTGAAGCAATAGCCGATGTAATTACTCTAAGATCCTTTCCTGTGGAATCATTGAAAAAAGAAGAACCCAACATATCAATATCCTCATCATCCCACCCATCAGGGGGCACAACTGGACTCATCAAAGCACGTCGGCCGGATTGGACATGTGTAGCATGAGGTAGGTACAAAGGGGTTTTTTGAGTAGCGAGTGTTGTCATACCACGGCTCAATCCATCACTTCCCAAACGGTACTCCATCGCTTGCTCAAATGTCTCTTCCAAAATCCTTCCTCGACCCCGCATGGTCTTAAAAGGTATGAAATGGGTCAAAGCACTAAACATCCAATCCCTTGTAAAAAAGGCACCTAATGCGGGTGTTAAGAAGTCCTTATGGCCGAAAAAGCGATTCGTCTGATCTGTGTAAGAGGTGGAAGAATGTCTCAGAATACTATCCACTTGTAATACAGTGTAAATCGCTCCTCCTACCGCTCCTCCTGAAGCTCCGTTAATACTAAATACTCTACGGTTGAACTCCGGTCCCAAGGTGTCCCTTAATCGGGACAACAGATACGATGTCCAGTAGGCAGATCTTATCCCTCCCCCTTCACACAACACCATATAAAATGGGATCGACAAGCTATCCGATGTACGAATCTCATGTAGCCATCGGCTTGCATACTCATCAAACGAAATTCGTTTTTTAAATTCCGGAGCTTCAACTCTAGATAACACATAAGGATTGCGCTCAGGTAGTATGGACTTAATACCTCCTATTACAACAAAGGCGAGGAGGAACCCCACAAATGAACTCCTTAATATAAAGTGATAGATCATCGTCAAGGATAGAACCAAAAAACACAATATAATCACTACTAAAGCGGTCGGATTGTATATCGCATAATACTGAACCTGTACCGGGTTAACCAAACAAGTAACAAAAACTATCGCTAAGGCAATGAAGAAAATCCAAAACAAATTAGTAAGTGTTAAGTAATTGAAGATACCATGGCCTGCTTTGGACTGCATGATTCTCAATCGCGTCCGAATTATTAAAAACGCCCATGTAGAAAGTGCAATGATAACATTTGAAAATACCAGCGACCAAACATACAAATCATGTTGTCCTAAAGTCTCTTGTATAAAATAAGGAGTGGCAATCCCCAATGTTAAGAAAGCCAAATAAATCCCTATAAACCTCTTTCTATGGTGGTTAAAACTAGCTTCTACCCAGTCCGTATACTTATTTCTCCCTATATAGAATATAAAAATAAGAAAAAATAATATGAACGAGGCACTGTAATGATCGGTCCTCTCTACAGGATGT
>JALSTN010000213.1 GCA_026983735.1 Saprospiraceae bacterium
GGGGAATACCAGTTCCAAAAATAAAAAACAAACCCATATAAAATATCAAATATGTCGACCTGTTCATATATCTAATTCTTTTTAATCAGTAGGTGACGAATGAGCTTATATTCTACAACGAATTAACTGTATTGCCCCCATCTTCATTTAAGGCCTTCAAAGGTTAATTGGTTGTCAACGTAAAAGTAAGGCCAATCCCCGGTTTTCAAGTGCAAGAAACACAGAAATTACTTAGACTGGCAATGTATGAACTACAAAAAACTGTTTATTCCCCGACAAATTTGAATACAAAAAAATGTACCATAGATAAACTTGTGTGATATAAGCTTATTACATAAGAAGTGAACTATTCACCCGGAATAGCATTTAGCGACCTCTTCATCCAACCAAATTCCGTGGATAGGAGAAGGGGGAGAATAAGAATACAGGAGTAAGATATATCTACTTCTCTAAGATTTAATCGCTTCTTTGGGGTCAACCTCCTCGTTATCCTCTTTCTCAGAAGGAGCTTCGTCCGAAACTTTAGATCCCTTGGGAACCGGAGGATCGATAAATTTAGGTACGAAGGGAATATGTTCATCCTTGAATGGGCGTTCTCCGATTAAGCGCTCTACATCAGATTTGAGAAGGACTTCCTTTTCGAGTAATTGCCCAGCAAGAATTTCCAATTCTTTTTGGTGATGAGCCAACAAATCTTTAGCTCTTTTGAATTGATCTTGAATGGTCTCTCGTACTTTTTTGTCGATCAGTTCGGCTGTCTCCTCAGAATAAGGCTTCTGAAAAGAATCTTGATTCATTGCATAAAAGGATACATTGCCCACTTCGTCCGTCATCCCATAGATAGTGACCATAGCATAGGCGGACTTGGTAACTTGGTCGAGGTCATTTTGAGCACCTGTAGAAATCTTACCAAAAATATTTTGTTCTGCAGCTCGACCTCCTAAAGTCATACACATTTGATCTAGCATTTGTTCCTTGCGTACGATATATTCATCCTTTGGCAAATACTGGGCGTACCCTAAGGTCCCAATACCTCTAGGAACGATCGTCACCTTGACCAATGGAGACGCATGCTCCAGATACCACCCACATATCGCATGCCCTGCTTCGTGATAAGCTATTATCTCTTTTTCCTTAGGCGATATAACTTTGTTTTTCTTTTCCAAACCACCGATAACTCGATCCAAAGCATCATGAAAATCCTCCATTTCTACATGCTTTTTGTTTCTTCTCGCAGCGATGAGGGCAGCTTCATTGCACACATTGGCAATGTCAGCTCCTGCAAATCCAGGTGTCATTTCCGCTAATACCTTAGGATCAACTTTAGGCGAAATCGTAATATCTTTGAGGTGAACTTTGAAGATATCCTCTCTACCTTTGATATCCGGACGGTCGATTCCAATCTGACGATCGAATCTCCCGGGACGCATAAGCGCAGGGTCTAAGATATCCGGTCTATTGGTTGCAGCCATCAAGATTACACCTTTGTCTGTACTAAATCCATCCATCTCCACCAAGAGCTGGTTGAGTGTATTTTCTCTTTCATCATTGCCTCCCTGCATTGCAGAGCGCCCTCGTGCCCGGCCGATAGCATCTATCTCATCTATGAATACGATACAAGGAGCTTTTTCCCTAGCTTGGCGAAATAGGTCTCTAACCCTTGAGGCTCCTACACCGACAAACATCTCAACAAAATCCGAACCTGATATAGAGAAAAACGGAACATCGGCTTCACCGGCGACGGCCTTGGCTAATAATGTCTTACCTGTACCCGGAGGGCCGATCAGAAGAACTCCCTTAGGGATTTTCCCCCCAAGCGCAGTGTATTTTTTAGGGTTTTTAAGGAAATCTACGATCTCCATCACTTCGACTTTGGCCTCCTGCAAGCCTGCGACATCCTTGAAAGTAACATTGACTTTATCACTCTTATCAAAAAGCGTGGCTTTCGATTTACCGATACTAAATATCTGTCCACCAGGTGCTCCGCCACCGCCAGCCATTCTGCGCATGATAAACATCCATATCCCGATGATGATTAGCAGTGGGAATATCCAACTGATCAATGGCCCAAGCCAGTTTTCATGTTCCACCCAGATCGGCTCTACCCGTTTTTCTCCAGGGAGTGCTTGGTTGAGCTCATCGATCTTTTTCTGAAAAGACTCAGGGGGGCCTATATTAAAATAATACTGTGGATTCGAACCCGAAAATCCGGGTTGGGTTGCGTCCTTATACTCTTCTTTATCCATTGCATCTTTCTTCAGATACACCTGCGCGTATTTTTCATTGACGACTTCCAAACGATCCACATCTCCCCGAGTGACCATCTCCTTGAATTTAGCCATATTAATAGGCTCATTTTTGTAGGAGGTCAGAGAGAAAAGATTGATCCCAATTAACACCAGAATGATTAACCCATAGATCCAATAGGCATTGAATTTTCCCTGAGGAGTAGGCTTTTTCTTCTGTTTATTTTTGTTCTTATCCATTTGCTTGTTTAATTAAACTCTAAGTAGAACATCAAAAGGAGTATATAGTTCAATAAAGATAGAAGGGGGACGCTGTATGCATAAACTACTCCTGCTTAATGTACTACTTGTAACTAGATTTCTATGGGACTAAAAATAACTCTACCGTTATTTGAAGATTAATATTTTTGTTCGTTTCATATCAATCCAACTCCTCAAACTCTTCAAAAACCGCATCACTCCAAAGAGATTCCAGATTGTACAACTGCCGGGTCTCCGGATAAAATACATGCACCACAGTGTCAAAGTAGTCCAACAGAGACCAGGTCCCGGAGCTGTATCCTTCGATATGAAACGGTGATATGGAAACCTTGTCTTTGAGCTCTCGGTAGATATGTTGGACGATAGCGTTAATTTGTGTGGGAGAATCTCCTTGACAAATGATAAAATAATCAGCAGGCCTTTCGGACAAATGACGCAGATCCAATCGAACAATTTTTTTGCCTTTTTTGTCTTGGATACTCTCTACAATCAGGGTGTTAATAGTCGATGTGTCTATCGGTGATTTTTGAAGATTTGATGGTGCTGTCAATACTCAGTATTTGTTATGAAATAATTATTTTATGGCAAATGTAGGACGCTTTGATTAATTCTAACGACTTTTGAGGGGAGAATAATATAAATCTATCTATGATATCCCCGATCAACAGGAAATATATTCACTTAGAGGAAGTAGACTCGACGCAAGCCTACCTGATTCGGATGTTGTCTGAATTGGATTTGATGGATGGAACTGTAATTACTGCTGATTATCAGAGAGCAGGTAGAGGCCAAAGAGGAAATGGATGGTTCAGCAGTCCAAAACAAAATCTCCTCTCCTCTCTATTCATCAAATCTACAGGTTTAACAGTAGATAAACAGTTCTATCTCAGCATAGCTATTTCACTCGCTGCTTGGGAAACCCTGGCATCATTATCCTTACATCCTGTCATCAAATGGCCCAATGACCTGTTGGTTAGCAACAAAAAGATAGCCGGAATCTTAATCCAAAATTCACTTCAAGGAAAGAGAATTGAGTATTCTGTTGCCGGTATAGGCCTTAACGTTAATGAAAAATGTTTTCCCCCTGATGTTCCAAATGCAACCTCTATTGCCCTCGAAACAGGAGAAAATTTGAAACCCGGTCGAGTGCTTTCCATTTTCATACAATATCTGGATAACCGCATCTATCAAATAAAGCATAAACAACTTGCTCGTCTCAAATCAGAGTATTTGGATCATCTCCTTGGTTGGAATGTACCTCTGCGATTTAAAACCAAGTCGGGTCGTGTATTTGAAGGAATAATACGGGATTTGGAAGAAGATGGGCGTTTATCCATTGAATCTGCTCATCAAATTGGGCGATTTGGTTTTAAAGAGATTACTTTTCTCCTTAATGCCGATACTCCCCTTTGAACATCTATTCAATTCTCATCTAACTCATATATACCCTGACTCATCGTAATATAGGTTATAGAAGCATCGTGTCATATGCCTCATAGGGTGTGCGCTAATTTTTACGACATATGGGAAAAAGATCTATGGAAAAACGATCCATCACTTCTGAGTCTATGGCCTCCCTTCGCTCTTACCACAATTTTATTGCATTCTTTCGGATGTACCTATGAATTACAAAATGTGTTCTCATGTCATTACTGCTCCTAATAATGCGTTTATCTTTGTGCGGGTTAAACCGATACTACTATTGTTGTATAAATACCACCGGTCTTGATGTAATTCGCCTTTGTATCGGCAAATCCAAAATACCTTTGAAATGTTAAATTCGTGTTAATACAAACCATTTATACTTTTGAGGCGTCTCTACCATTGTAATCTTGTAAATCAAATAAAAACAATCTATATGCAAAAATCATTCTTTACCCTTCTCCTGATTCTCGCAGTTCATCTTCTCCACGGACAGAAGAAGCACACTATTAGTGGGTATCTGACAGATGCAGAAACCGGAGAGAAACTTATCTCTGCAAATATTCTCGATCTCAATTCTGAGAAGGGTACGACTACTAATTTGTATGGATTCTATAGTCTTACCCTGCCGGAGGACTCAGCTACATTGGTTTTCTCTTATATCGGATATGGTACGGTGATTAAAAAAATCTTCTTACATAAAGACATAAAAATGAACATTGAGTTGTCTGGCTCTGTCAGTCTCGAAGTCGTAGAGGTCAATGCTGAAAAAGTGAACAGAATAGAAGAACAAACTCAAATGAGCAAAGTGAGTCTGCCCGTTGAACAAATCAAACGTCTACCCGCCCTACTCGGAGAAGTAGATGTCTTAAAGGCCATACAGCTCTTGCCCGGGGTGCACTCGGGTGGGGAAGGGCAGACAGGGCTCTATGTACGTGGGGGAAGTCCCGACCAAAACCTCGTCTTGCTCGATGGTGTACCTGTTTACAATGTATCCCATGTACTTGGAATTTTTTCGGTTTTCAATGCAGATGCGATTAGCAATATCTCCCTAACCAAAGGAGGGTTTCCCGCTCGTTTTGGTGGACGTCTATCCTCCGTCCTTGAGATTAACATGAAAGAAGGAAACATGAAAAAAATGACCGGAGAGGGATCGCTGGGAATCATCTCTTCAAAACTCACTCTCCAAGGACCGATTATTAAGGATAAAAGTTCATTTATTATCTCGGGAAGACGGACCTATCTAGATGTTTTAGCAGCATCTTTTATTACCTTAGCAAACAGGTCAAGTCCAGAAAAAGTTACCCCTAGATTATATTTTTATGATCTCAATGCTAAAGTAAATTATAAATTTAATGATCGTCATCGTCTATATCTAAGTGCCTACAACGGCTCGGATGTATTTAAAATAAAAATCACTGAAAAGGCGTCCAAAGACCAGTATGATTCGGGCTTGGAATGGGGAAATTTAATTAGTGCATTGAGATGGAATTATAAGATAAGCAATAACTTGTTTAGCAATGTCACAGCCACTTATAGTAAATACCGTCTGAATACAGGTGCCTCCTACGAAGAGCATGCCAATCAAATAACCTCAAAGTTTGCTGCACTCTACATTAGCGGAATACAAGATCTCGGGTTGAAATGGGATTTGGATTATATCCCTGCGCCGGCTCATTATATCAAATACGGTATATCAGGAACTCGACATAAATACAGCCCCGGCGCCTTGTCAATAAAGGTCGAAGACACGGGGTTTAATCTCGACACAGCCATAGGAAGTCAAGACCAATACTCTACGGAATACGATGCGTACATAGAAGATGATATAAGTCTCGGCAACTTTAAGACCAATGTGGGAGTGCACTACTCTCTATTCGATGTGAACGGGAAGTTATATCATTCACTGCAACCAAGGTTAGGGATGCGCTATTTGCTGCCGAATGGTATCGCACTAAAAGGGTCCTTTAGCACAATGACCCAATATATCAACTTACTGACCAGTGAAGCATTTTCCCTCCCTACAGATCTCTGGGTTCCCAGTACGGACAAGATTAAGCCCCAACAATCCTGGCAAGTTGCCCTCGGCGCTGCCAAAACATTACTAGATGAATATGAAGTGAGCCTGGAAGGGTATTATAAACGTATGAAAAATGTCCTTTCCTACAAGCCCGGTGCTTCCTTTTTGTTAGGACTAAGTGATGACTGGCAGGATAAAGTTACCCAAGGAACCGGCTTAGCGTATGGACTTGAATTTTTGGTTCAGAAAAAATTTGGAAAGCTCAACGGATGGGTAGGGTACACCTTATCTTGGAATACACGTCAATATGACCTGATAAATGGAGGCAAACCATTTCCATTTCGGTATGATAGAAGACATGACCTGTCCATTGTCGCTAATTACAAAATCACAGATAGATGGTCCTTTTCTTCCGCATGGGTCTTTGCCACCGGCAATGCTATATCCTTGCCCTTGTTCGTATACGCAGTCCACAATAAGACACTCAATATTGATAATTTCAATTTTACTCCCTACCAATTCATAGATGGAGCAGTAGAGAAGAACTCATTTCGTATGTCCAATTCTCATCGCCTTGATCTAAGCTTTTCATACCATACAAAACACAAAAAATGGGAAGATACTTGGGTGATAGGTGCATACAATGCCTATTGGCATAAGAATCCTTACTTTGTAATTACCGGTACCCAAAAACTCTCTTCAGGAGAAATAAAAGTGGTCTTTAAGGAAGTTTCCATTTTACCTATTATTCCTTCTTTGTCGTATCAATTTAAGTTTTAAATCTCTATTTTTTCAATATTAAAATCAAGCAAGTTATGCGTTCATACCTATTCCTTCTCTTATCGTTGGTAGCTATTTTAAGTTGCAATGAAAACCGATTCATCACCATTCTTGATATCGAATCAAAGGGGCACGAACCCCAATTAGTAGTCTCTGCACGATTTATTCTTCATAATCCTAAACAAAATAATCAATTCGTTTTTGTCACTAGGAGTAAGGCGCTTAATGAAAATCAATATATTACCACTGTTGACCATGCAGAGGTGACTTTATGGGAAGATGAGGATCTAGTCGATACGGGGATTTGGGTCGATACCATTAGCGCATTTCCTCATTCACTAGATAGAATATCGGGATATGTTATGAAATGGAAGGATTTTGTCCCGGGTAAGAACTATACGCTGAAGGTTTCCGCCCCGGGTTTTACTACGGTAGAAAGCACGATTATGCTCCCCGAAAAGAGTGAGATAACCGATGTAAAATACAATATCAATGGATACAAAGATCCTTCAGATGGAAATTCCATTGACGAAATTGAATTTAAAATATCCAATATCAATGCAGAGAAGTATTACTTGACAACAATACAGCAAGTCTCTATCTATATTAGAGGTACTAATAGAGATACGAGTTACTCTTCCTTATATCCTATTCCTGAAAGTCCTTTGTATCAAGAGGTTTCAGGCAATGGTCTTGTATTCCGTGGTGAAGATGTGCTTCCGCTCCAAGGCTTAGTCAAGATTGCACTGCCTTTTCTAAATATCAATCCGTCCTCATCGAGTTACTATCAAGTTACACTCTACAACATCACAAAAGATCAATACTACTATCTGCTCTCTTATGAGCAGTATAAGAGAGTATTAGGCAACCCATTTGCAGAACCCGTGGTGGTGTATTCAAATATCAAAAATGGACTGGGAATATTCTCTCTAGAATACTATCAAGCGTTCCCGGTTAAGTGATACTAACTTTTTCCGGAAAAATCAAAATGAAAAATACAACTTCCAGGAGAGAGAAGAGTAGACCCACTAGGATTTGAACCTAGACTGACGGAATCAAAATCCGGAGTGCTACCATTACACTATGGGTCTATTCCAATTAAAATGATCGTGGTGATCAGTTTCGGACGGCAAAGATAATATCTTTTTGTATTTTGAGGTATTATGAAAAAAAATTTTATAAAAATTTCCGGTAGTTTAGAGTAGAGGGTTACAGGATAACACGAAAATAGGGGTATTCGTTAGAAGATATATTGATACTGAAAAGTGTTGCGTCTTGTAAGGTAGTTCTTTTTAGCTTTTCAATAAAGGGTAGGAGACGGGTTAAACAAGATGAGGTATTTTTTTAACTTTGCATCATAAATTTTTCATATGAACAAGATGGCCATAGCTATACATGGAGGAGCTGGAACACTTCTGAAGAGCAACATGACAGAAGAGAAGGAAAAAGCCTACACCTCCACACTACGACAAGCTCTGGAGGCAGGATACTCAGTACTGCATCGGGGAGGCAATGCCATCAATGCCGTGGAGCATTCCGTCCGAGTCATGGAAGACTCTCCGTTATTTAATGCAGGCAAAGGAAGTGTTTTTACAGCTGACGGCCTACACGAGATGGACGCATCGATTATGAGGGGGGACACACTTGATGCAGGTGCCGTTGCTTTGATACGGGGCATTCGCAATCCCATCTCTTTGGCCAGGGATGTCATGGAGCACTCTGATCATGTATTATTAGCAGGAAGAGGTGCGTTGACCTTTGCGGAGAAGATGGGGTATGAAATGGTAGAAGAATCGTATTTTTATGACCCATTGCGATATGAACAGTGGCAATCTTTGAAGGGAAGTGACCAATTCCAATTAGACCATACTGCAAATCAGGACCACAAATTTGGTACAGTTGGTGCTGTCGCTAAAGACGCCGCAGGTCTATTAGCAGCGGCTACCTCTACAGGAGGCATGACGAATAAACGCTATGGACGTATTGGGGATAGCCCTATCATAGGTGCCGGAACCTATGCCGATAACAGTACCTGTGCCGTGTCTTGCACAGGAAGTGGTGAATATTTTATCCGGGGCGTGGTTGCTTACGATGTAGTTGCTCTTATGCGCTATGGGCATATGAGTCTAGATGAAGCGGCTGAGCGCGTCATTTATCAACACTTATTGGATTTGGGAGGAGATGGAGGTCTCATCGCAGTTGATAAAATGGGCAATATTGTCATGCCATTCAACACCGAGGGCATGTACCGAGCTATGAAAGACAGTGACGGATTAGATTTTGTGGGGATTTATAAGTCTGCAGATTGAGTATATGACTTTATTGTCCTAAACTAAATAAATGGAGCCTCAATAGGAAGTACATGAACTTTTCTACGCAAAATATCAAATTGATCTCCATTGGATAATACATGAACGATGAGATCGGTAATGGTCATAGGGGTCCCGTCTTCCAGGTGTTTGCGATTGTTATAAGAGATGTTTTGACCATCGAAAATTAACACCATACCTGAGCCTATCACTGTTATGTCATTGCACTTCTTTATAATCAACCCGGTATCTTCGGCCAATCCCACTCCGATCATTTTAGGATGAATGGCTATTGCCTCTGCTATTCTACCAAATCGCCCTCTCTGGATAAAGTGTGTGTCGATAATAAGACGGGGAATAAGTCCTAATCCCTCGTACATCCGAACCGCACCTTTGACAAATGCCTCTGTACTACTTCCGCCCGCTATCATGTATTGAGACATGGCCATAGCGCCGGCAGAGGTTCCAGCAATGACAAACCCTTCTTCTTCCCTATATCGCTTTTCAATAATATGATGTATAGGAGTGCCGCCGATCTTATCGGTGATTTTGGATTGATCCCCACCGGAAAACATTACACAGTTTGCCTTATGAACCAAGTCTTTAGCACTTTGTAAATAAGCATCCTCTCGAGATCGAATATCCAATATTTGTACGCTTCGACAACCGATTTTCCCAAAAGCTTCTAAATAATTCTCTCCGACTTCATCTGGAATACTAGATGCTGTAGGTATGACGACGATAAGTGCGTCCTTTCCTCCACTTTCACGAACGATGTGTGAAAGGATGCCGTCTTCGATAAAATCAAGAGAATACGATTCTCCCGAATCATTACCTTTATCTTCATTCCCTCCAACAGGGATGAGTGTACCTCGCGGAATGGTATTTAGATTCATCAATTCAAAATAAATTTAAAAAACTACTGCAAAGGTAAAGAATATTTCTCACCTTAATCCCGTGTTGAAACAACGGACGAAATGATGTATATTTTTTTGTAAAAAAGAAGTATAATTAGCCTCTATAATTCAAGTAATTCATAACTTGAAGCCTAATTTGTCGAGATATCTTATTGATGCCTTTGAATTTGTAACCTACAGTAAGGTATTGAATTGATTGACAGGATTCAATACTTTGAGATTCAGTAAGCATATGGATTTCCTCTATTATTGATCAACAATACTTCTTTTAAACAAAACCTATTGATAGTATGAAGATTCTTGAACTCAGAGCAATGCGAGGACCTAATTATTGGTCTGTACGCCGGCATAAGTTAATCGTAATGACGCTAGATTTGGAAGAAATGGAAGAATACCCATCCAATAAAATCCAAGGATTTGC
>JALSTN010000214.1 GCA_026983735.1 Saprospiraceae bacterium
AGCGGATATACGCATCATTGTCCTTTATGACCGCGTAGAAGTTCTTCATGGCGTCGCGCATCTGGCGCGCCACCTCGCTATCGGTTATATTGTCGAGAATGGGTTTGTCGTATTCGTCGATGAGAATGACGACTTTCTTGCCGTATTTTTCATACGCTGTCAATATCAAATCCTGAAAACATTCGACAGGGTTTTCTAACTCAGAGTTTATCTTTAGATCTCTTTCTGCATTTTGTAATATCCATCGAAGGCGAGGAAAAAGTTGGTTGATGTCCTTTTCTACTCCGGAGCCGAGGCTCACCCGCAGCACGGGATATTGGTCTTCCCAGTCCCATCGGTCGTAGATCGCGAGTCCTTTAAACAACCCTTTTTTGCCTTCAAAGATATCCTTGAGCGTATCGAGAAACAAACTCTTGCCAAAACGCCGGGGGCGGGATAGAAAGTAATATTTTCCACCCAGTATTAGATTATGGGCAATCTCCGTTTTGTCTACATAGACAAATCCTTCTGTGATGATATCCCTAAATGTCTGTATGCCTATTGGTAGTTTTTTCATTGTTTGTTGAAATGCATATCGCTTTAAAATACAAACATACAAATTTTCCAGGTTCTAAGCTTATATTTCCGTCTCAGGAAGATGATGATTTATCCTTCCCGGCAAATAATATCCGTATTATCTCAAAGTTTTATGTATAATTCTTAATTATTAAAATTCATGTTCCTTTTATATACTTAATTATTACTTACATCCATGTACATTTGCACCAAAATTACAACAATATGTACCGATTTTTCATACGCCCCCTCTTCTTCCTTCTGCCACCGGAAAAGGCTCATCAAATTGCGATGCATCTACTTCGGTTCAGCTTGTATATTCCAGGAATGAAAAGTTTAATAAAAACATTATACAATCCAAAAGAACATCCTATTGAGGTAGCAGGTATCGGATTCAAAAATCCTGTTGGTCTAGCTGCAGGGTTTGATAAAGATGCCAAATACGTACGTGAAATTGAAGCACTTGGATTTGGATTTATGGAAATAGGAACCGTAACACCTCGGCCTCAATATGGAAATCCAAAACCAAGATTATTTCGTATCAAAAATGATAATGCTTTGATCAATCGGATGGGCTTCAATAATGACGGAGTAGACATCATGGTTGAAAGACTTCAAAAAATAAAAAATCGAACCATTATACTCGGGGGCAACATTGGGAAAAATAAAGCAACTCCCAATGAAAAAGCTGCTGAAGACTATCGGATTTGCTTAGCAAAACTACACCCTTATGTCGACTTTTTTGTCGTCAATGTCAGCTCCCCCAATACACCTAATCTCAGAGCATTGCAAGAAGCCGAAAGCCTAAACACCATCTTAAGTACCTTACAGTCTGAGCCGATACAACATTCCAATCCCAAGCCTATTTTTCTTAAAATTGCTCCGGATTTACATTCCGATGCACTACCTGAGATTGTAGAGGTTTGTGCACAAAATCATCTGGCTGGTATTATCGCTACCAATACTACCATATCTCGATCCAAACTACGCACTCCTTCTTCTCGATTAGAAGCCATCGGAGCAGGTGGACTCAGTGGTAAACCCCTACATTCCAAGGCCGTTCAATTTGTACAGGCCCTTCATTCCATCCTCCCGGAAAATATGACACTTATCGGAGTGGGTGGAATTCAATCCCAGGAAGACCTCAAACGAATGGAAAAAGCAGGTGCCCAACTCTTCGAAGTTTTTACGGGATTTATATATCAAGGACCCGCTCTAATCCGACAACTCCTCAAGTAGTCTCCTCCTTTTCACATTACACATTCTCACTTCCCCCAACTATCACATTATGAAATAATTACATAAAATATCCTTATTTTGTTGATAATATCATCAAAATAAGGCAATAATATATGCAAAAAGTTTTAATTTTGCCCCGTTAAAAACGGAATAACCATCGCACAAGTACATTACGCACGAGGAAAAATATTACTATCGGCCGAGTATTTGGTCATTAAGGGCGCCACTGCCCTAGCTTTTCCGACCCGTAAAGGACAGCAATTCGAACTCAAAACCGGCACGGGATCTGAAGTGGTTTGGAAAGCCCTCGATCATGATGGCAAGGAATGGTTCACTGCTAATATTGACTTAATGGGATTTGAGATTATCAAATCCTCAGATGAAACTCTAGCTCGTAAACTCGCTAAAGTACTTACTGCTG
>JALSTN010000215.1 GCA_026983735.1 Saprospiraceae bacterium
TTGCCGAAGCCGCCTTGGATAATGATTTTCATAGGCTTTGCCCCAAACCTGACAACTCCCCCGTAAATTCTATTGTGGCCGTGTTGCTACGGATGGTGGCGTGATGAATTTCTAGGAAACTTCAGTTGTTAAAGATCTATTATGTGAATTCTCGAAAATAGGCGACATATACCTAACTGAGAGGCTTTATGCAGTTGCATATGGTGTTGTTTGCAATACCGACAATAGAGATGTTATTAAAGAAATAGCGGATGTTACCTATAAATTGATATTTAAAGATAATAAGCCGATACCACATATCTTGCTCAGAGATTATGCACGAGGGATATTGGAGTATTCTCTGCATCAAGGGCTGCTTTCATCAGAAATTATTCCTGGACAATTCAGACCGCCGTATAAGGGATGCTCTGAACTAGAAAATCCTTCCAAAAAAGAAATAGAGGAAATGGCTGGAGATGAGTTTTCATCTCTAATCAAAAGCTCTCTTATGGGTTTTCCTGGTGACTTTGGAAACTATACTATGGGCTGTATTCATAATTGGTCTTCAACACCTATCTCCTTATCAAATATTGAGACCGGTTTTGATATAAAAAATCGTTTTGCGGACGAGCTATTAACTGGCGATGTGCAAAAAGAATATTTAGAAAAAATAGAGCCACTAAAGCCAGATATATCTTCAGCCTCACCGGAAGAGTTGTTAAAAGCCATTAGAGGAGTTGAATATGATTCTGAAGAATATAAACAGATCTTTGAGGAAAGAAGAAATGCACAAGAAGAGTTTGATAGCAGAGTGAAGGCACAGCTCAATGACGAGCAGAAAGAGTATTATCGCTGGCTTTCAGGGATAAGTAACGATAGACCAGCAGCCTTTAGCAGGAAATGGGCTCAAAGATGGGTTTGCAAACGAGCCCATGAGTTCGGATGGAGTGGAGAGCTTTTTGCTAACTTTGAAAGAATGTGTTCCCACGGAAGGGGTGGCGGCCCCAGCGGTGGAGCAATGGAGCGTGTTGGGAAAAAATATCAATGGATGGCTTTCCATGAGTTTCTGGCCAGGCTCTCTGATAACTACCAATGGATTAATCGAGGGTACGGGGATATTCCCGATGATGATATTTACGAGGGGCCTTGGCAAATACACAAACGAGATGTTGATCCTACTATCTGGGCAAGGCAAAGTGGTGAATATAAAACTTACCACAATAAACAATGTACCTGGTGGCAACCTTATAGCTTCCCATTCCCAAAGGAGAATGACCTAGAAATCAAAACAAACTTTTTGTGGGATGAAAAGATTTTACCTGATTTCCCTGAGCTGCTTCAAAGGAAGACGCCATCTGATAATTCTAGTTGGTTGGTTTTGCACGGCTTTTGGTCTCAAAACAGGAAATATTTAGATGACGATTCTGAGAGTCCGCATCTTGATGGATGGTTCAGGATCAATTCTGTTTTCATCCGTAAAGGAGATTACGATTCATTAGCTAAAGGGGTTGAGGGGAAAACACTTTGTGATCCTCATGTAGTAAACGCTCCATCAACTCAACATGAGGGTTTTCTAGGCGAATACCCTTGGCACACAATATACCGTCATATTTCTGGCTGGAGGGTGCCGGAAGAGACCTTTAGGGATCAGGTTGCCGTTAAACACTTTATTCCTTTTGCTAAATATGAATGGGAGGATGGCGGCAACGATTATTCCCTCAATAGCTCGATTTACTTTCATATGCCCGCTAAGGAGTTGATTCAGGATATGGATTTAGCTAGACCGCCCGGTCAGTGGGGAAGCTGGGAGCATGAAGGGGAACTTGTTTTTTTTGATCCAAGCCTTGAAGAATACGGCCCTTCATATGCATTAATGCGATCTGATATATTGCAGAACTGGCTGGAAGATAATGATATGGAAATTGTCTGGCTGATAGGTGGAGAGAAGCAAATGTTCTCTTCTGGAGCAAGTCAATTTTTTGGTCGTTTGGTTTATAGCGGCTTGTTTAAATATGAAGTTGGCAGACCTATAGGAAGTATATGGTGTGACAGGGAAGAGCCAAGTAATTGAGCAATTAAAATGCCTTTAGGTAGTTATCTAAAAGAGATCGCATAACGAATAAGATACTGTCTTAAAAATCAACTCTAATTTTGGTATTCAAGCTTTTTTTTGCTCTTAATTGGGGCGCTGCCCCAAACCCCGAAGTATTTATAAAACAATGGTAAGCTATGTT
>JALSTN010000216.1 GCA_026983735.1 Saprospiraceae bacterium
AATTGGTAACTAAATTCCGTAAAGGAAAGTCCACTGCCGAGGCGTTTTTTTACCGACTCTTTGGAAAGCATGTAATTGACGGTGAGGTTTTTGCCAACATCCCTTAAAAAATCCAAGATATTCATCTCTTTGTAAAAGTCATAATTATTGACCATTACCGCTTTATTTTTTCCTTCGAAGTCCAAGAGTTTTTCCATTTGGAGCATCTGTGCATTGAGGTTGTTATCCAGCTCTTTGTAGGATTTAAGTTGACGTTCTTTATCCTTTCCTGATGGATCACCGATGCGTCCGGTGGCCCCTCCCATTAAGACGATGGGACGGTGACCTGCTCTTTGGAATAATTTCAATAACATGATTTGGACGTAATTGCCTATGGTTAAGCTAGGTGCCGTGGGGTCAAATCCTATATATGCAGTGCGAACTCCTGTGCGAAGATGTTCCTCGATACCGGGTGTGGTATCATGAATCATATTCCGCCATTTCAGTTCTTTTAAAAAATCATTCATAGTATACGTTTAATTCGTCGCAAAAGTATCATTTTTGAAGTTTCTAAGACCTATGATGTCGCATACAATTTTATAAGGGGTCGGAATGTTTAAGTATGAAATGGTAACAAGCAGGAGATAAAAGACATTTCTTTGCTTGCTACGAGTGTTTTTTATAGAAGAATCCATGAATATATCCAGATACATCGCTTCGCGAACTTCTATTGTCAATCGCAGCTCTTTTACTTACTGGATCGTGAGACTTGCGATAGGTACGGTGGCGATTAGTCTTGCGGTAATGATCCTGTCTGATGCGATGATGCGCGGATTTCAGGAAGAGATAAGCAAGAAGATTTTTGGTTTCTGGGGACATATACATGTGGTAAATGCAGGGGTTCATAGAAGTTTTGATGTGATGCCGATAACGCATGATACATCCATTTACAATGCTATTCAGCGTCTTTCAAACGTTCGGATTGATATGAGTGTGAGTGGGGGAGAGTCCAATAACAATCTGGGACCTGCGGTTCAACAATCTCATGGAGGAGTCCGGCATATCCAACGAATAGGTCACCTTCCGGGTATTATATCTACAGGAACCTTCCTTGAAGGCATCTTTGCAAAAGGGGTGGCGGAGGATTATGATTGGAGTTTTTTAAATCGACATATTGTAGAAGGGGAGGGGCTCGTTATAGATGATTCAATAAAGACTAAAGATGTCCTGGTATCGTCTTACACAGCTCAGAGATTAAAACTCAGTGTAGGAGACCCCATGGTCGTGTATTTTGTAAGAAAAAATCGACAGATTCCGGTTAAATTTCATATTAAAGGAATTTATAATACTGGGTTGGAAGAATACGATAAAAAATTCATAATAGTAGACTTAAAGGTCATACAACGCGTATTGAATTGGAAGAAGAACCAGATAGGCGGGTATGAGATTTTTATTGACGATTTATCTGATATTGACTTACTTAACAGATACATGTACATCGAGATCCTCCCACCAGACATGTGGTCAGAGACCATAAAAGCCAAGTTTCCGAATATCTTTGAGTGGTTAGAATTGCAAGGGATTAACGAAAGGGTCATACTGGGGTTAATGCTGGCCATATCGATTATAAATATGATGACAACTATGTTGATATTGATTCTAGAACGCACCCGAATGATTGGGCTCCTAAAAGCTCTTGGGATGAAGGACCGCAATATAAGAAAGGTGTTTCTCTATTACGCGGCAAAAATTTTACTTCTGGGGGTTTTTTGGGGCAATATATTTGGATTGGGATTGGCATGGGTGCAAAAGACATTTCATATCATCAGATTAAATGAAGCAGATTATTACTTATCTGTAGCCCCTGTTGCATTCAATTTTTGGGTGATCGTATCGATTAACATAGTGGTTCTGCTGACGACCCTAGTTTTTTTATGGATACCATCCTGGCTAGTTACCAAAATTAATCCGGTCAAAGCACTAGTGTATGAATAATAGGCCTGATATTTGTACTTGTTTAAGTTGTTCATGAAGGGAAAATAACAGTTATGATCCGGTATTTTATAGGAGAAAAAGGGAGGACCAAAGAGGTCCAAGAGCAAGAGCCGGGGTGTTGGGTTATGATTACGCCTCCCTTTGAACAAGGGGAACTTGAGTCATTGGCAGACACATATGGAGTTCCATTTGAGTATATTGTAGACTCCCTCGACATAGATGAGCGTTCACGATATGAAGTAGATGATGACGTTAGATTGGTCGTCTTAAATGCACCTGTCCCCAATGAAGTAGATCGACATGGGTTATATGAAGCAATTTATATAACTGCTCCGATCGGAATTATTCCATTGGATGATATGACATTGACACTTAGTAGAATGGATAGTCCGGCTTTGATTCGGTTTGTAGAACAAAAAGTAAGGGGATGTGATCCAAGGAATCAAGAACAATTTATTCTTCAGATTTTTGAACAGACCAATTATATCTACTTAGACAATTTGAAAAAACTTAATCTCAAACGGTATTTGATTGAGAAAGAGCTGTATAACTCAAGTAGAAATGAAGAGCTGAAGCAATTGCTGCAGATTGAAAAGAGTTTGGTTTACTTTGTGACGGCTTTGCGGTCGAATGAATTGCTGTATATGAAAATGAAACGCACTGATTTTCTAGAACTCAATGACGATGAGGATTTGTTGGAGCTTTTTGATGATGTTATCATCGACAATAGTCAAGCCTTGGAGATGGCCAATGTATATACCAATATCTTGAGTGGGACCATGGAGACCTACGCTTCAATCATCTCCAATAATCTTAATATGTATATCAATCGGATATCAGTGATCGCTATTGTGTTGATGGTGCCGACGCTCGTGTCCAGTTTTTATGGCATGAATGTTAAACTTCCCTTTCAGGAGGACCCTTATTCTTTTTATTATCTTTCCTTCTTGTCCCTCGTGCTCATTTTTACCTCAATATATATATTGCGCAAGAAAAACTTGCTCTAATTTATCTAATCCAATTACCTTATTGCCGAACTCCATGCGCAAGTAAAATCTGCATCTTATTGATCAATGATAAGGAGGGGCTACAGAATCCTATGTTGTGGTATGAAATTGTCAAATAACAGACAGTTCAAATGTCTTCTGTGTGACTAATATATCTGTTTGATATAGAGGGTATTTCAAATGTCAAATAACCGACAATGAAAACCTTACGATGCAGTATATCTTTGTGATGAAATGTTTTATTTTTCAATATAAACTTATTCGTCATGAAAAGAATTTTTACTTTTTTAGCTTTATTGATTTCCATGAGCGCTTTTGCTCAATTGGAGATCACCAATACAACCGATTACAGGACGATGGACCAGTTATTCCTGGCCAATGAGATTAACGAGAGTGGAGAGCCTTTTGCGGAATCATTGGGATATGATTTAGATGAACTAGATCCCATGGTGCCCAACATGCCGGACTCAATAGCCTATACACTTGGTATCGAGAACTATGAGTATTCCAGGTATCAGTTGGGAACCATTGTTTCCCGCTCAGGAATGGGATTACATATGATGTGGTCACCGATTATAATGGCAAGAGCCGCCATGCAAGATAGCAGTTTTGATGGAAGTATTACAGGCAAGCCCAATGGTTACAAGGAAGACGACATGATTATGATGATGATTAGAGGATTCGGTATGAGAGCGCATTTTATGCCCTTTCGCCATGCATGGCCTCAATTTGCTGAATTTAGGAGTGGTGATCCCCATCTTCCCCAACCGGTTGCCGCTGATTTCGGCTCAGATTTTAAGACCTTAAGGTGGGATCGATCCAAGATGGAAAAGATTCTCAATCCGGGTTCTATGGGACAGTCTATGATGAAACAATATCTATGGGCTCAAGATATGCTTAGCGCATTTCACGATGCAGATGAGAATGACGTGCCGGTGAGTGAAGGTAATCCCGATCATGCTGACGGAACATTTGACCCGACCAATAATGTCTTTCTAGGTGGAGATGGAGCAGATGGTTTTATCGGGCAAGTTCTTACAGCAGAAGCCATTAATAAATCCTTATTTCTAATTAACAAGCTTGCATTTGATAAACAGAATTTAGGAGGAGTTAATCCTGCTACCTACAATCCGATGAATGGCATTAAGTATTTTCCACATGAGATAGCTGTAGAAGAATCTATGGTTATCCAAGGACTTCCCCCAAGAATGTCCAAGTTGACGGTAGTCGATCCGGATAGTTACCTCTGGGACCAATTATCTTGTTTATGGGGAGCTGAAAGTTTTACCAATATGATGGATCCATCAGATACAAGTGATGATGCCCACAAGGTTTACAAATATGTGTTTGATGGAGATCCGTTTCCTCCTGCTGCGTCTATCTCTGGAATGCCGGGACCTTATGATTTGATGAAGGGAACAAGTAAAGTATTGTTGCAGAATATTATGGCCATGCATCGCAATGCGAGCAATGGTACATTTGTAGATAAAGTCAAGTTGAGTCCAAGTGGAAGTTTTGAGCAAGGAAATACCATTTCAGCTGTTAATGCCGGTTATCTTATGATGATTTTTAGCGAGGTTGCCAATGAGTTTGCCGGAACCCCCTTAATGAGTGCAGCAATGAACGGAGTAAGAATGCAAGCAGACTTTGTTTTGGCTTCTATGAAAGATCCGGCAGGTGGTTATTACGCTAAAGTTGATTTGAACGATGGTCCTGTTGCAGGCCCTAAAAAAGCAATGGTCCAGGCTGCTATTGCAAGAGGATTGTATGCCGCTTATGATTTGACAGGAGACCAAAAGTATCTAGATGGTGCCGATGCTGCCTATACCTATCTGATGACCTTTTATCAACCCGATATCAATGCTTTTGTCATGAAAGAAGGTGCCACAACATCAACCTACGGTCCTTTTAACCTTGCTATTATAGCAGGTGGATTAAGGGCTGCAACTATGACAGGTGGGCATAAGGAAGCAGCGATGATCTATACCCGCTTCTTTAAGAAGGTGATTAATAAGATGCAGTTATCTGAGGCAGGTGCTACCGGTGAAACAGGTGGAGATTCTGATGGAGACGGTATTCCTTTTATTCCGGAACAACCGGATGGTCTTCCCCCTATTTTAGCTCCTCAAGCAGTGTACGATTTTACTTCTGCAGTGACTGAAGTACCTGAACTGATTCAAGGAGTTGCGATTAATCCAAATCCTGTCCACGATCATGCAGTAATCTCATTCTCCCTTAAACAAAAAGCCGAGGTCCAAATACTGGTATATACTCCATCCGGTCAACTTGTTGACCAAGTAATGCATAAAACGCTTTCTGCTGGACAACATCAAGCAGTATGGTCTCCGACACACAATCTATCAACAGGTGCGTATCTATACCAAATTAGATTGAATGGAAAAACGGCTAAGTCCGGATTGGTTCATTTTATTAATGACTAGAAACTACTCTGAATGAAAGCGAAGGTGTATATTAGTACACTACTCGTTTAGTATTGAGTGCTAGCATATAGTATAGTTTGGTTTTCCTTTATTCAGGAGGTCTTTTTAGACCTCCTGTTTTTTTGATTTTGCTATGGCTAGGCTGGAATAAGTGATATAGGTGCAGCTCGATATCTTATCTAATCTAATGGTAAATTAGCGAAGGAACTCTAGATTAGCAAGTATATCCTACTGATGTAATAAGGTGGCTAAAAGGAATATAGACCCTCCACACCTAATGCATAATAATTGTTATTTATATCTCTAAAATCGATACATCTCTTTTCATTTGAAAGATTTGGGTTCTTTGAAATGAAAAATACCTTTACGTGGCTTCTCGTACACGTTTGCCTGTTACAATTGTGCAAAAGAAAAGTCCATTTTTTGAAGTGTAAGCTTATTATGCATTTAGCAGGGGTAAGGAGTACGTCGCCTTTTCGTCGCATTCTAAAAGGAGAGAATATAATATAAAGTACTAGGCTATCTCAATAATTTAGCTTCCTGAATGATTACATTAAAACGGTATCCGGATCCGAAGTCCATATCTTTATAAACCTTACCTGTGAAAGTACAAGGTTGTCCCACTTCTATTTCATCCTGTGTAGTAATGGCGATATCATCTCCATTCGGAGATTGGATATGAATCCAGTTTTTGCCTAAAATATGGTTATTGACTTTAACACTCTTACCCATAACGGTCACGAATTTTCCCTCATATTGGTCGGGATGGGCATTTAGATCAGCTATTTTAACAATTTTGATGTCTTTAGGAAGGGGGGTAGAAGCTGAGCTATTTCCTGGGGTGTCCTTTTGGTCAGGCTGGACCATTTGGGATAACTCTTCAGGAGATCTAGCAATGCGGGATACCATATACATCGTGTCCAATTGTTTGTTGAGCGCCTTGGAGAACATATTCACCTTAAGAATCCCGGATTGGAAATAAAGATCATCTCCAGGGTGGGCATCCACTTTCCATGATGTTATCCAGTATTTTCGATTACCGTCATGAACCCTTAGGTACGAGTAGCGGTCACCGCTTTGAGCCTCGATGACTTTTACATGGTGTATTGGTCCGGAATTTGGAGTCTTTTTCATGGATTGAATACCCGAAGATTTCATCTTTGCCCCCATTACGATACTTTTCCCTGTGGACATGCCATCGGATGAAGTAGTGGATTCTACTACCTCAGTGCCAGAATTACAGGAAACAATGATTGAAAAAATCGATAAAATGAAAGATATATTAAATAGTTTGAACATATTTTTATTTTTAGTATGAAATAAAATGCGAAGGTAAGAAATATCTAAAAACGCTGAGTAATTCTAAGGTTAACCTGACGATAACTGGATTTTCCACTAGTTATATATTCGTAGTAAAAGGAGGAACTCAATTTATTGGTCATCTGCCAATCCAAACTTCCGGATATGTTTTGCCGAGTTAATCCTAATTCCTGGCTGAGATACTTTCCTTTGGATGCACGATAGGACATTTGTAAGTACAACCTTCGCCTCCAGATGGATTTTGAAGCTCGAAATGTATAGAAAAGACTGTTGAGATATACATTTTCCAGATACCCGGCTGAGGCACTCACACGCATCTTGAGCCAGGGAATACGACTATATCCGATATAGAGATTGTAATATTTGGAAATAGGAGAAAAGTCTCCTCCCACGCGTATATTTCCCATTGCACTAATACTAAGGCGTCTAATAGGTCTGTATTGGACACGCAGACGCATCCCTTGTCGGGTTTCTCTTTCTAAGAGACTATCTATATAATCTCTATAGGTCTCGTAATAGAGGATTTGTCGTCTGTTGTCATATCCTGTGGAAATAGAGAATTTACGGGAAATACGGTAGCTTACATTGACAAAAACATTCGTAAGGTTAAATGTATTTTGAGCTACCCCCTTCACTCTTTGAAACAAATCTATCTCCATAGACCCATATAAGTTTATCTTAGGAGTAAGTGTGCCTGAATGTTGTAAATAGAGGAATCTTCGATCTGTTCTATTGTGCTGTCGCTGTTCGAATACCCCTAGGATGGATTGTGCATATCCTCTACCTGAAGTTCTATCCTTAGTATATCCTATATAGCCCCCAAACTGCAATCTGCCCGGATTAAATGAATAGTCTCTGTAGTCAGGTCGTAACCCAATTACCCCTCCGGCTTCCCAATTTCCAAATCTTCTTCCAGCAAGGAGCCCGTCAATGGCTCCAATGTTGGATACTCTTCGATCCATAATTCTGCCACCTGAAATACTCCATTTATCTGTGTTGTAACTCATACCAAGACGATAAATTCGCAGCATTTCCTTAAATTTAAGGCGGGTGCTATTGGAGTCAGCTTTAGTATAAAGGGGTTGGCGTAAGGAAGTGTAAATGTCAACAGAAAGAGGTTTTTGCTTGATATTTTCACCTCTAAGCGAAAAGGTGTATCTCAATCTGTTTCTCATCCTGTCACCGTATAGACTGGAGTAACTCGCAGCTGAAATTCGACCTCTTATCCGTTGTCTTTTGCGGTAATCTGTGGTTGACTTACCCTTAACTTTTATTTCTGTTTCTGCTATTTTTTTTGAGGTAGAAGGTGTTGTCGTTTTTTGTTTTTCCTTACGGACGATGTTTGATTTATCTTTCATAAGAATAGCCGCTGTATTAGTTTGTCTGGCTAGTACGGCTTGTTTCTTAACTACCTTTCGCCCCGGTAATAAATCACATACCGTCGAGATAGATGATTTGTTTACGATAACGAGTGCCGGAATTAATTTCTCAGGAGATCCGATAAATACAGTATCTCCTATATGAAGATTTTTGGTAGAGTCAAATCGCAAATAGACATGTTTTGCACTGACGTATGTGACTTCGCCTTTGCGCAATGGCTTAGTAATCTGATTTTGTGCTTTTAACATTGAAGTGCCAATCCCTGTCGTAAACAGTAAAACCAAAAAGAAAATTAAACTATGTATTTTATTCATGTTTTAATGATTACTTCTTTCAATTGAGTTCTAAAGAGTAGAAATAGTGATATTTTATCTAATGCTTTACCATTTCATATCTTTAAAAATTTCTAATAAATTGATAATAAATAAATTACTCTTTCCCGTCCGGATGACAGGAGTAGCAAGCATTGCTTTCATAGACATATCCACTTACTCCTTTATGGTCCTTATCTACTTCAGATTGGTTGTCATGCTCATGGCAATCGATACAACTAAATTTTGAATAATCATTGGCATCGAAGTGGCAATCAGAGCAAGTATTCCATTCATTTTTATGTTCTCCACTGTAAATCGGGAAGTACATCCCATCATGGTCAAAGGTAGATGGTGTCCAAGCATCTGTCGTATGACAATCTTCACATGAGGTCGGATACCCCTGAGCGGAGTGATTGGGGTTTGTGGTCGCATCATAGTCATCTTGATGGCACCCTTTACAATCTGTTGGCAATGGATTGTTGTAATTCCCTTGGTGGCACTCACTACATGCTAAACTGGTATGTGCTCCTGTCAATTCAAAGAAATCATCATGCTGAGGGAACAAAGCGGGGGCCCATCCGGGATCCGTGGTATGACAAGTCTCACAATCTGTCCCTATGTTCAAACTTGGTTTTTGATGATCAGGATTAGTAGTGGAAAGAAAATTGTCATGGTGGCAACCGTCACAATCATTAGGTGTATTGTTGTAATCCCCTTGGTGACAGGCATAGCAGTCGTCTTTTATGTCTAAATGTGCACCGGTCAATTCCCAATAGTCATCATGCACTGGGAATGTGGCAGGACTCCATCCGGGTTCTGTAGTGTGACACATCGCACAATCCGTAGAGATAGGCGGACTAATCCCCCCGTGATTAGGATTGGTCGTAGCATCGTAATCGCTTTGATGACATCCGTCACAGTCGCTTGGGGTATTATTGTAATTTCCATTATGGCATTGAGCGCAATCATCTGCAATATCCGCATGTGCACCAGTCAACTCCCAATAGTCATCATGAATAGGGAAGTCTGCGGGTTTCCATCCGGGTTCAGTGGTGTGACACATGGCACAATCCGTTGGAATCGGGGGGCTAAGTGCTCCATGATTAGGATTGGTCGTAGCATCATAATTATCTTGATGGCAGCCTTCACATGCAGTTGGAGTTTTGTTGTAATCTCCATGATGACAGTCTTCACACTTGTCCTTGACATCGAGGTGTGCTCCGGTAAATTCCCAATAATTGTCATGTATATCAAAAGTGGCCGGTTTCCATCCGGCATCAGTAGTATGGCAATCCGCACATTCCATAGGGATACCAATAGCGGGATGATCGGGATTAGAGGTGTTATTAAAATCTTCCTGATGGCAGCCTTCACAAGTGGTCGGTGTATTATTGTAATCTCCATGATGGCAATCTACACAATTGTCTTTAACGTCAATATGTGCACCGGTAAATTCCCAATAACTGTCATGTATATCAAAGGTGGCTGGCTTCCATCCCGGTTCTGTCGTATGGCATTGTGCACAATCCATCGGAATATTTAATGAGGAATGACTTGGATTCTTGGATTTATTATAATCTTGCTGATGGCAACCTTCACAAGTGGTCGGTGTATTGACATAATCTCCATTATGGCAAGCGATACAATCATCTTTTTTATCGATGTGAGCGCCGGTAAATTCCCAGAAGTTATCGTGTTGGGGGAATTTAGCGGGTTTCCAGTCAGGATGTTCGG
>JALSTN010000217.1 GCA_026983735.1 Saprospiraceae bacterium
TTGGTGTAAAGAGCGACTAAAAAGATGATCTACGAACCGCCAAGTACGAGACCCGTACGCTTGGTGGTGTGAGAGGTGCACTCCGCCCCTATCTAGGGGCGGAGCCGTCTACTCGATTGGCGTTTCGTGTTTATTATTCATAAAACTTTTTCCCATCATATAATGATAAATAAATTTCTTCTAAACCTTGAATAATAAGAATTAAAAAAGGTTCATTTAACTTATTTCTATTGAATTGTCCTTTAATCATTCTTTTATCTATACCTGATGGTGTAGGAATGTTTTCAGGATGTGTATGCCATTCTCCGAGATAGATAGATCTTTTACCACTATTATAAAACTCGTAATTTATTATTATTTGGGCTGCATCTTTATTACATTCAAAATAGTATCGAGATGACTTATCGAATTTATTGGGAATAGATGCTTTTAAAATATATATATTATCATCTTTAATCTGCCCTATCAAGATACCACCGGATTCATTGTCTTTTATATTTTTCTGTTTATACTTTTCAAATATTTCAATAACTGTATCTGAAATATGTATCTTTGTATTATTTCTTACAAATGTTTTCATATTCAATTAATAATAATTTCCCCAATTTTTTCTTTGAATTTATCATTAGAAATTTTTATTCCTAAATTCTCAATGTTATTTATATTTCCAATCCAAGTAAAAGATGTTGTTTTTTGATTATTACTATCAATAATTTGAGATATTTTTGGATAAAGTGAAACTAAAAAAGCATTAATATTACTTGATGAGTATGGTGTGTATGTTGTTTGACAACCTGCTTCTTTTAAAGATAGCAAATCCAAATTTTTTGAATATGCTTGCTTTGATAATACATTATGCTTAAAAAAATCTCCTTCAAAAAATGAAGAGTAATGTATGTTGTCATAAGGATTAATGTATAAACAATGTCCACCAGCCAAATATGGTTCAACCCAAATAAAAAATGTTGGTATGTTTATTTCTTTTGTTTTTATTTTTTCTCCTAACCAAGATTCTGTGTTAGAATCGCCAATTGCGACAAATAAAAAATCAGATTTATTAATAAAATCAGGGGCATTGGAAATCACATTAATTATTGATTCATTCTTAAACAACGAGCTTTGAATAGGGTTAGATTGTTTGATATATAAACTTAACGCTTTTGCTTTATTAAATCCTAAATAATTGAATCCAAGAAAGTGTCGAGCGATATTTTCAAGTTTCAGATTCTCATTATCAATAAATCTGAATTCTGGGAAATTCATACTATTCAGGAATGGAAAAAGATTTGAGCCAATACTACCAACACCAACAATACTGAATGAATAATTTTTTGTTTCGATATAACCACTACTTCTATTCAAAAGACGGTTATAGGTGTATTTTTCTGTTGAAAATCGTTTGACTAAATCAGATTTTGCTAATTTAGAAATCAGGTCAAATGCTTTTAATTTCCCTTTTCTAAATCCTTTTAAATTAGTTTTGATGTTTTTATAATACCAACCAAAATAGAAAATTTCACCATTTAAGTCTTTTTGTAGCAAAACTAATTTTGGATATTCTGAATTATTGATATATTTTTTAAATTCCGTCAATAAATTATTATCAATTAATTTTATGCTATCACTATTTTTTATACTAAATGGTGGTGTATTTTTAAAATTAATGTCACCTAAATAAAATACTTTATGTTCTCTATATCTTATACCAAAGTCAGTTAAATACTTTATGAAGTTTTTTGAATGTGCATTGCCATTATGTAGAACATAATTATATGAACTAACTTTACTATCTAATTGCAATAGTCTAATTTTATCATATTCTTCTTCATTGTCAAAGAGTAATAATATTGAAATAGGTAATTGTTTTTCTTTATCATATTTATCTTCCCAATAAGAAATAAATTCTTCTTCAAAATCTGAATAATTTTCTTTTTTCAAACCTTTTTCAATAATCTCTTTTGCTTTTTTTATTGATTCATAGGTTATTCCAAAAGGTTCTGTTGGATTAGGCTTGGTTATTACGGTGTCATATGTACATACAAATTTATTTGAATCAATATGAGGGATATTGTTTATAAACTTATAACTGTCAGGACATAGAAATATTTTTGGAAAAACTAATGGAAATTCTTTTAAAAATAAAACGAGTAAACATATTTCAAGCAAATTATTATCTACGAGTATTTCTGTATTTATCTTCCAAATGGTGTATGTTTCATTATATCCATACTTTTTTTTCTCTCGTGAAGTAAGAACAGAAACTTGCTCATATTGTGATAATTTTTTAAATACTTGATTTAGTATTTCTTCACACATTATTTATTAGCACTTTTCGAATTATCATTTTTTATTGGTGGTGCTGCATATATTTTTGAATCTTCAATTTCATCTTTTGATAAATGGCAAGGGAATCTTTCTCCTAAATGCTTTTTCCATTTTAAACAAGCATCTTTTTGATTGGGATTGTTTATTGCAAAATTTGCCGATTCAATGAATGAATTTAAGGCATTATAAAAATAACCTTTCTCTTCTTTTGATGTATTAGCAAAAAGGTCTTCACCAACTTTTGGTGTTGGTCTGATACAAGTAAAATCATTTTCATCTAGATCATTCTTTATTGAAACAAGTGTATCTCGTAAAGCTATATCATCTCTTTCATTTTCAACAAAATTATTTGCAGCTAAAATTGACATAACAATGCCTGGTGGCATTTCTTTTCTTTTTAAATCTGCCCAAGCTTTCAGATACCTAACAATGCGTCTTAATTGGGTATCTTTTTTGCGTATGTCACTTAACCACTTCTCATAATCATTGAAATATTTAGTACTTTCGTATAAGAACGCTTTATTAAAATTTGATTTAGCTTTTTCTTCAAACCAAGCAATAAATTCAACAGGATTGCTTTCAACCCAACCATCTTTTGTGTGTGCTAATTCCGGTTGTTCATGTGTTTCAGCATAATAAATGGGTAAATCAACATGAAAACCCAACTCTCTGCCATCATATTTACTATAATATTTAACTCTGACACAAGTCGGTTTATCAATAACATCTTCTATTTCATTATTTCTATCAATAGCTTTTATAATAACATCATGAAAAGTTTGTGTTTCTGCTCGTTGTTCTTCTGTTAAATCTCCAATAAAATAAACACCATCATCTAAATCAAAGTCATCTTCAATTGGTTTAATTATTGTATCCATAACAAAAGATCCTTGACTTTGAAATTCAATAGAATGCGTTTTCTTTTCTTCTTTTGAAAACTTTTCGTATGCTTTTTGCATTCTATCACGTAAAGAATTTCTTGCTTTTTTTAATACTTCACGGTCATTATCTGATAACCGTATTTTAGTATTATAACTCCTAAATATTGAACTACAATTTGCCATAATTTATCCTTTATATGTTTTTGTATGTTTAAAAAAATCTTGTATTTCGGGTTTCTTTTTATAAATATCAGCCTGATCTTTTCCTTTCCCTTTAATTAATTTTATAGCTTTTTCTGTTGCTACATCTAATTGAATTGAACTTTCTTGTTGACTTGATACTTCGACGCTTGGAACCCTTACATAATCAATTGATACATCTGAAATATTTTTAATTTTCTGCATAAAAAAATCAGTAAAAAAACTTTGCCCAGTCATTGAAGTTTCAAACAAATCATTTCCCCAATTTATGAAAGAACGATGCCTTTTCAATCCAGTTGGTTTCCCCCCTGTAATTGATAAGCTACTGATAGAAAGAATCTTTAAACTATCATATTCTTTATTCTTTCCAACAAAATAGTTTAATGCTTCTAATAGTCCTAGTAAAGTAGGATTATTTGCCCAAACACCACCGTCAATAAATTGCTTATTATCATAATATTCAATTTCAGAAAGAGGAAAATATGTCGGTGCCGCTGATGTTGCTAACGCTACATCAACCATTTTTACCCCGTTATCTCTATCTAAATCGTGATGGTTTTTTTTGATTACAAAAGGTCGTGCTTCTGTAATTGTATAAGTTGGAATACACAAAAGATTATTGCTATCCCCAATTTTTTTATCTGCAAACATTTTTTCCAAAGCTATTTTCAATTGATTGTCAGAATACTTTCCTTTATAAACTATTTGTCTTAATTGTCTGTATAGTTTTGAAAATTTACTTTTTGACGGAAAAATATTCGGACCATCCTTAATATAAAAATCACAGATTTCCTTTGCTGGAACTTTTAACGATAAAGCCAAAGCAATTAATCCACCTGTTGAAGTTCCGCAAATCATATCGAAATAATCCGATATATTACATTTGAACTTTTCTTCAAATTCTTGTATTATAGTTGCAGAATATAAACCTTTAATTCCACCACCATCAATTGATAATATTTTAAATGTTTTAGTTTCTTCTTTCATTGCTGTAATCTCTTTTACATGAACGCCAACTCCCCTATATCCCCCACAAAGCTATATCAAAAGTTCCGCTTTTTCAAGTTTTAGGTCATTCTTTTAAATTATCTAGGGGAGATGGGATGTTTTTAAGGGTTTTATTTGTGATATGGGGGTAAATCAAGGTAGTTTTAATGTCTATGTGTCCTAATAGCTCTTGGATATGCCGGCAGTCCAATCCTCTAACCATTCGATGGGTCGCAAAGCAATGTCTCAAGGTATGCGGGGGGACCTCTTTATTGATGTTCGCCAGTCTTGCAGCGTTTTTGACCATCTTATATTGAAGCAGAAGAAGAGCATACTCAACCTTTTATACCCGATGCCAAGAAATAGATAAACAGTCCATGCATGGCCAGTTTGGTTTCCCGCGAGTTGTAGAAAGTAGGGGAAGCCCTAGGTGTGGCGAGACGATAGAATGAAGGATGAAGCCCCAATGGAGGAGGATCCACTGGGCATCGGGTATAGAATCATTGTATGGGTAGCGGTTAGACATAACTAAACTCAAAGACAATACTTTGCAGAAAGGAAGGCCGATAAAATATTCCATTGGGGGTAGGCCCATCCCCGTTTTTAACCCTGTCCTTCAACCGTCCCCCTGAAGGGCCACTTTCCCTCTTCACTGATAAGCTATTCGCTACGGACCAACCAAGAACATTCCTTCCTTAGGAGCAGTATCCTATGCTCCCTTTCCTAGCGATGAAGTGCGCCCGCGGCACAACTGATGAAAAATATATTACAATTTTATTATATATAATATATTATTAATGTATATTTGCGCTTAAATTCAGAGTTAATACATATTAGAAATATCTAATATAATCAAAACGCCAGGTCTATGCGCAAGGTAAATACGTCCCCCAGAGTATTTTTTGTTTGGATGAGTCTCCTCACACTTTTTGCCGGCAATCTAAGAGCCCAGGCTCCTATGGCTTGCCCCATCACAATGCAAGAGGGGACAAGATTAGAACAGATCGTAAGCTATCCTAGTCGGATCGTCTCCACATCATGTGACCAAAACGGTCCACCCTGGTCAACACCGCTCAATGGTAGATGGAGTGATGATCAGTACACCTCTGTAAAAATGACGCAGATGGAACAGACGGAATGTCTGCGGTTCTCCGACTTCAGATTTCATATCCCTCCGGGTTCGGAGATTCAAGGAGTAGAGCTATGGATAGAAGGACACATAGAAGGTGCCGGTGTAAAAGCCGACAAAATACGGCTTACCAATGCCGTTGGCATGGCCATGAGTGCCAATATGTCCAAGACTTCTATTGAGCGAGATTGGGTAAAGGGCCGGCCGGGACAGGATAGCCGATGGCATTATGGGGGGAAGAGCAATAACTGGGGGATACAATGGACTGCAGAGGATGTTAACGATCCGGATTTCGGCGTGCTCCTCCGCCTTCGACATCCCTTTATGGATACGATGACGACAGCGAGGATAGATGATGTTCGATTGAAAATCTACTTTACACCGATCAATAGGGTCTGTCATGATTCTTGTGCTCCATTTATCGTGGAGCCCATTGCCGATGCCTATGGATACTTCTGGGAACTTCCTACCGGTGCCTACATCAACTCCGAAGACATTCACAAGAATGCCATCTCTATCAATACCCAAGACCTGGAAGACGGTATCCATCAAATCTGTGTACAGACGATGACCATATACGGCTTGTCTAACCCCTGCTGCCTTCCTTTTCTCAAGGAAGTGTGTCGCCCGAATCGTGTAGGAGATTTCGTCTGGGAGGATCTCAATAGGGACGGACTACAAGACCCTTCTGAACCCGGACTCCCCGGGATCAAAGTACGTCTTATGAGCGCAAGAAAAAAGCGTGTTTATCTGGAAACCACCACAGATTCCTCCGGTCATTACGCCTTCGAAGATATTCCATTTGGATTGTACTATCTTTCATTTGAATACCCCAAGGGGTACGAACCGTCTTCTCCTGTAAATGGAGATGATCCAAGCGTGGATAGTGATATTACCGAATTGAATGGTCCGGGTACAACCAGGAGTTTTTATCTCGGATCCGGAGAACATCGCACGGACCTGGATGCCGGGTTGCAACGACCTTGCACCGTCTTTGCCGGGACCATCAATGCAGAGGCACTCCCCTACCCCTGTCTGCCCGATACCGGATTAATCATCGGAGCTCGCATCCCCCAAGATGCAGTCCTGCCCATAGGTTATGAAGGGATCTATCTATTGGTCCATGCCCAAGACGGGACTATACATCGCAAGAGCAAAACACCCAAATTTAGAATGAATATCCCCGGCCAATGGTCCATCTACCGGTTGGTTTATCAGCCGACAGCCGGGAAGGACAGCTATTTTGATCTCCAGCGCATTGAGAAAGGTAAAACAACCCTTACCCGACTCGCCCAAATGTTAGCAGAGGATCATCTCTGCGCAGATCTCAGTGCGACTTATGCTTCCTTTGACCTCATACCTTGTGGGGCTATACGAGGTATAGTCTGGGAAGATATCAATGAAGATGGAATACATCAAATTACCGAATCCGGACTGCCGGATGTACCCGTTCGTCTCCTGGATAAACAAGGGGGTGTTATCGATATGAAAAGAACAGATGCTCAAGGCAATTACAAATTTGGAAATTTAATCGCCGGTCCTTATCGTTTAGCGGTTATCCCGCCCTCAGGGTATGATATCACGGCTCAAGATCAAGGACCTAATGACCTCATCGACTCGGATATCGATGCGGGTGGTCAATCCTCCCTTCTACAAGTACAGGGAGACACAATAACTATTGATGCGGGATTGCTCCTTCCCTGTAGGGTAGAGGCCGGAACACCTGTAGGGTTAAGCTTAACTCAACCTTGTCTAACGACAGGAGGTATTCAGGCCATCATAGGAAATACAATGGGGACACAGCTCCCCAAAGGATATCAACTTGACTACCTCTTAATAGACCCAACCTCACAACTTATCCTCGACAAAAATTCTTCCCCCGAGTTGGATATCTCGAAGGTCGGTGAATATGCCATCTTAACTATCGCCTATCAACCTGATCCCAAGAAAAGAAATTACTTGGATCTCGCATCTATTGTCCGGGACAGCACAACTGTCCCCCTGCTTGAAGCCTTTATCTCTACCAATAATATTTGTGCTGATCTTTCGGAGCAGCCATTGTCCTTTGCCGTAACTGCCTGTGGACACATCGAAGGACGCGTATGGGAAGATCGCAATGAAAACGGGCTTCAAGACCTCCCGGAGCCTTCCCTGGACTCCATCGTCATACAATTGCTTGCACAGGACCAATCGGTGATCAAGGAAACAACAACAGACCTACAAGGGCGGTATATGTTCTCAGATCTCCCGGATGCGAGCTATTTCATACAAATAAAAATACCCGCGGAGAATCGTTTTACACTCCCCGACCAAGGGAGTAATGAGGATATAGACAGCGATGTAGACACTACGGGATTATCAGATCTTCTCGTATTGTCAGGCAATACATGGAGGGTAGATGCAGGTGTGATTCTACCCTGCGCTGTGTTTGCAGGGAGTATCACTTCCAAGCCGCTCACTGACCCGTGTTTTGGTGGTGGGACAACGACGCTGAGTGCCATTCCCGGCAACGATGCCATTCTCCCCAAGGGTTATGTATCTACTTATTTTCTTGTAACCTCCGGGGATAGAATCATCAGAAAAGTAGGGGCAATCGCGGACTTCGATATTTCTAATGATGGAATGTACGATATTTTCCGATTGGTCTCTCATCCTGACCAAAATCATCGAGGATATGTCAATTTAGGCAAATTGAACATAGGAAATAGCAAAATCGATGTTATCGACTCTATAATTTCAGCGGATTTTATATGTGCAGACCTCAGCGACGAAGCCGCACACTTCAACGTAAGGAGATGTGGATTTATCGCCGGGAGGGTTTGGCATGATGTCGATATGGATGGTAGTCAGAAGAGTACAGAGGTTGGATTAGAACAGATCACGGTACACCTCATTGATGCGAATTCAAAGGATACGCTCCAAACTACCCAAACTGGAAATGATGGAATATTCTTTTTTCCCTCTTTGATACCGGATCAATACCTCATCGCAGTAGAACCTCCGGCGGGATGGATCTTTTCACCGAAAGACGCTACCGGTGACGCCTCCGACAGCGATGTCAATGCCATGGGTGTTAGCGATGTAATCACATTGGATTTTGGACAACAGGTAATTGTCGCAGCAGGTGTTTTTGCACCTTGTCCTTTGGCCGGCAACTCGTTTGAAATTAGCATGTTAGCGCCTTCCGTAGATTGTATAGATAGTGTTCCGGTAGTCTTATCTGCCCGGGTACATCCCGACACATTGGTCAATGGAATGAAAAGATTATATTTATTGGGTAAGGACAACCATTTCATATCAGATACCTCTTCTCAGCCTTCCTTTACTACGCTTGATGAAGGGCAATATGGAATATGGCAATTACTATGGCCGGAGGATACTTCCTCTTCAAATGTGGATCCATTGCTAGCGCATTTAACCCTAGGAATGGACTTCGACCAATTCAAGTCATATTTGGACTCCGCCTATACGTGCTATAGGCTGGACAGCAGCGACCGCAATGTAGAGCTCCCCCGCTGTGGCCATCTGGGCAATTTAGTCTGGTACGATGCCAACCTCAATGGACTTCAAGACCCAGGGGAAGAGGGCATCAACGGCGTGCGGGTATCTCTACTCGATACGGCCAACCAAGTCCTAGCTCAAACCACGACTGCCAATGATCCAACCACAGGAAAGAAGGGGTTCTATTCGATAAAATTAAATAGAGAAGGACTGTACTACCTTCGTTTTGAAGGTCCCAAGCATCTGGCCTTTACCAAGCCAAAAATCAGCAGCGATGACAGGATGGATAGCGATGTGGATCACAGCCGAGGCTTTGGTACCACCCCGATAATGTCCTTTGCTGCAGGAGCTTCTCGAATGGATATCGATGCCGGGATGATCGACCCTTCCCTTTTGCCCGGCAGTATAGGAGATTATGTATGGCTAGACAGCGATGAAGATGGGGTGCAGGATGGATTTGAGACCGGCATCAATGGGATAGCCGTCACACTGTACAAAGCAGATGGGACAATTATGCAAAGAGATACGACACATTACGATGCATTTTTTAGTCCCGGGCACTATCAATTTGACAGTATATTGTCGGGGACCTATTATATCATTTTCGAAAAACCCGATATTTACCAGATTACCCGGCCCTATAGCTCGCCGGATCCGGGCAAGGGCAGTATGATTACGGGAATAATAGCAGAAGGAGCCACCGACCCATTTGTAGTAGGTGCATCGGAAGCCAGAATGGATATCGATGGTGGATTCGTACAGGTAGCATCGGTGGGCGATCACATATGGCTCGATGAGAATGCGGATGGGATCCAGGATTCGACAGAAAAAGGGGTCAATGGAATAGAGGTGCTATTGTATGATAAGGACAGTGTGCTAATAGACCGGACAACAACCCGAAGCGACGCTATATCCGGAGAAGACGGATATTATCTCTTTGACCACATCGTCCCCGGAGGTTACTTTGTAAAAATAAATATTCCGACGGACTTCAAGTTCTCCCCGTCCGACATCGGAGGAAATGATGCACTTGACAGCGACATTAACCATGCAAATGGAACAGGGACCAGTGCTATATTTCATCTTTCGCCGGGGGAACACGAACGAGATGTAGATGCCGGCATCTACATGTCATCCATGCT
>JALSTN010000218.1 GCA_026983735.1 Saprospiraceae bacterium
TAACAGGACCGGCGCCACATTTTAGATCCCCGTGAACTTTAGGTTTTATGTGTGGTGTGTTCGTGTCATGCGTGACATCCGTAATAATAGCGGCGTGAGGTTGGATTCGTTCTGCAATCATTTCAGCACCTCTTAATCCTATTTCTTCTTGCACCGAATTAACTATGTAAAGCGAGTAAGGAAGATGGACGGACTCTTCTTTGATCATTCGAGCTACTTCAGCTATGCAAAATCCACCCATTCGATTGTCCAAAGCTCGACCTACATAGTATCTTTTGTTGAGCATCATCAACGGGTCAGGATAAGTGATAACACAACCGACATCGATTCCCATTGCTAAGACTTCCTCTTTATCTTTAGCTCCTACATCGATAAAAATATTTTCAAGGGTAGTAGCGGGATTTTGAGTCTTACCTCTACGGGTATGAATCGCCGGCCAGCCGAAAAGACCGTCTACCAGTCCGTTCTCAGTATGAATAACGACACGTTTAGAAGGGGCAATGACTTCATCCGAACCTCCGTTTTTTATTACGTATATAAAACCATCCTCCGAGATGTAATTGACAAACCAACTAATCTCATCTGCATGAGCTTCGATAACTACTCGATAGTCCTTCCCCGGGTTAATAACTCCGTAAGCTGTACCATAATCATCTAGGTGCCATTCGTCTACGTATTTCTCTATATAGTTAATCCATAACTTTTGCCCTTCGGATTCAAATCCGGTAGGGGAAGGGTTGTTTAAATATTCAAATAAAAATGCTTCTGACGCAGCGTTCATAATCGATTCGTTTAATTTTTTTAATGTATGAAATAGTAAAAATCAATCAGATATCTGACCTCTATTGAGGACTCCATGATTCAGGATGTTCTGCCCATTCTCGCAAAGTACTCAATTGGCGAGCGCTAATATACGAAAGTTTTAAAGCTTCCTCTATAAGTGTTTTGTAATTTGACAAAGTTTTGAATGATATGTTATCGTTTTCCATATTTTGTATGGCTTGAGGGAAACCATAAGAAAAAATAGCGACTATCCCAATTGGGTTCGCCTCGTTGTTTCTAAGTGCCTTTACAGCTTGAAGAGCAGAACCACCAGTGGATATTAAATCTTCAACTACAAGACATTTATCACCGGGATCCAGTTTTCCCTCGATTTGATTTTGGCGACCATGTGATTTGGCTTTACTTCTCACATAGAGAAAGGGAAGCCCCATTTTCTCGGCCAAGAGCGCTCCGTGTGCGATTCCCGCGGTAGCTACACCTGCAATCTTGTCTATCGGGCCAAATTCTTCAGCGAGTTTGGCCATGGATGAAATAATTTTTTTTCTTACTTCGGGATAACTGAGGATGAGTCGATTATCTGTATAAATGGGGGATTGAATCCCCGATGCCCAAGTGAAAGGCTTTTGCGGATTCAATTTAATTGCTTTAATTTGCAGCAGCGCACGCGCTGTTTCTTGTGAAACTTTCAAATCGTTTATTTTGCGGCAAAAATACAAAATTTATATCAATAGTCATCCCTTGATACTTGTCTCTAAACAAGAAGAGATTAATGAAATGTTTGATCCTGGGACGGAGGTGGTCTTGACCTGGTATCGGGGACGTACTAAGCAGCTTTCTCCCATCATTGACACCTTGGAAAAAGCGACGAGACCAAAGGCTTTCGTTGTCATATATGCTGATATCAAGCGCTTGTGGTATGATTTCAAGCAGTTGTTTCGATATATTAAGGCTGCCGGAGGATTAGTGTATAATGATAAAGGAGAGATTTTACTAATTTTTAGACGAGGCTTCTGGGACTTGCCCAAAGGAAAAATTGAGGTTAAAGAAGGTAAGAGAACAGCGGCAATTAGAGAAGTATGTGAAGAAACAGGATTGAAAAATGTCGAAATAAAGCGAAAGATAGGACACTCCTTTCATTCTTATAGACTAAAAACAGGAGTACGTGCACTTAAAAAGTCTATTTGGTATGAAATGGTTACTGCTGATGAAAAACTTATCCCTCAAACCGAAGAGGATATCCAAATCGCAAGGTGGATATCGCCTACTGATATTCCTGAAATCTGCCATCCTATGTACCCCAATATTAAAGAGATTCTTAGGTTAAACGATATACCTGTGCCAAGGTAGTTCTTCTAATACAGTTTGTCCTGATAATCGCACTCT
>JALSTN010000219.1 GCA_026983735.1 Saprospiraceae bacterium
CATCTCTAGCCATATATCTGTTGATGTGCGATGGGGCATCTGTGCCATCTTTCCCTGGCTCGGAGGTATGTGTGTCAACACCGGGAATATTAATGGACTTTAACCATTCTCGAGTGGTGTAGACATAATCGAGTCCTTGGACTTGGATGTGTTTGAGGATCACAGGTAGTAAAGAGTTGCCGCAGATATACTACTAGCGGGCATAAATGAAAAAGCCCGTCGTTAAGGACAGGCTTTTTTTATTTTATAGCTGGTGACTTGATGAGCGTATGAGGATGAAGCTGATAGCATTCATTCATCAACGCTTTGTGTACGCTTCAATTATCGTGGTTAAGTTTTTTACCACACCATGGGCAATACAAAATTGCAATTTCACCATTAATACTTAAATTAAAGGCTGCTTTTCCTTTAATGCTACTAAGCAATTCCATAAATTGTTTTTCATTTTCATAGTCTACTGTACTAAATCTTAAAAAAGATATTCTATTTTCTTTTTTGAAAACTGAAAATCCACGAACAATATTTTCACTATCAGTACAAATTTCTTTAAAAGTATCACAACAATATTTTTTCATTCTTTAATAAATTTATTGAGTTCTCCTGATATACTCCCATGAAACCTCACTTCATTATTATAAACTCCAGTTGTTATATCAAAATCGCGAAGAGTACGAGCTTTACCACTATTTATCCAATCATTATAAACACCTTCTGGAATATCAAATTGATAAACCTTCCCACTCCTGCCTAAAGCTTTTACACTTGCTCTATCCAAACCAGTAGATGATGAACGACCTGGTGTCACTTTTCCATTATTAAGGTTTCCTTTATGAAACACAGAGATATATCTTGTAGATGTTTCAGCTTCAGCTTGTATTTCAGCTTCAACAAAACGTCCTAAACTTCCAATCCCACCAGGCAACAGAATTTTTCCTCCAATTGAAACCCCCATCAGAACATTCATAGGAGTCCAGCTATCTTTAAATCCTTTTACCAGATCACCCTCCGCATTACCACCAAGTTCCAATGCGCTAGTCCTTGTTTTATCCAGATAGTCATACTTTCCTGAATTCCTGATAAATTCCCCAACAGATTCTACTCCGACAACATATGAATCTTCCCATGTCCCATCGCTATTATGTCTTGTTGCTTGCCAATAATCACCGTTAGGACTAGATACTCCATGTAGTGTAAATGCACCAGCTGATATTCCCTTGTCTCTATCAACTATCGCCCCCTGAGGTACAGTTGAGGAACCAATTGGCGTTATACCTGATGGAGCCGGCGCATCTGGCTTGTACTTCTGCAGCCCCCACAAATCAATATGCCCCACCGGTTCATTCTCCGCGTAATTAAAAGGAGTAACCCATGCAAATTTCTTTGCTAATGGATCCACCCCCAAAAACCTCCCCAGCGCCGGGTTATAGATCCGGGCGCCGTAGTTGTAGTGGGTCCGGTCTCCGAACTCGGTATGTTGGTCGCGCTCTTTGTAGCCGAAGGGGTTTTAGCGGCTGCTTTCAGTCGCTAAAGATGTAGTAAAGGTAGGGGTTTGGTGGGGATTATGGGAGGGGGAGGGGGTTTTTTTGTGGAAGTGAAGGGTTTTTGCTGTTCTAAAGCTTGGGGGGACGTCACTTAATAATTCACATTGCTTAACTATACTTAAAGACGTATCTGTTTGATTAACCATTTGACGACGTTCATTTATGGAGCTCATCTTAAGTTTTTTTTTAAAAAATCGTTCTCGACTTTTAATTGTCCTATTGTTCTGAGTAATGAATCTAGTTGTTCCTTCTCCGCCTCTTCATTTCGATTAGATACCTTTTTGCTGAATACTTCTTCAGAATTCTTAAGAAAATGTTTCTTCCATTCTCTTATTTGTTGAGGATGAACTTTGTACCTTTGTGCAAGTTCTGCCATTGTGTGTCGTTCCTTTAAGGACTCTAAAACTACTTCAGTTTTAAATCTACTTGTAAATTTTCTTCTTTTTGCCATAATTCATTTTTTTTAACAAAGTTAAGAAATGATGTGCCCCCAAGTTTTAGGACAGTAAAAATAAATTAAATAATTTGATTAACATGAGAACCGAGCTGTGTTTTCCACAAATTAATGCCTCCAATTTGACTCCTCCATAAGTCAAATTGGTG
>JALSTN010000220.1 GCA_026983735.1 Saprospiraceae bacterium
CGGGGAGCATTTCCTTGCAAAAATCCATGGCAAAAGCCTTATTGGACATCATAGCTTTGATAAAACGGTCATGCGGAGTAAGCGGGCGTTTAGGCATAATCGGGTGTATTAAGTGTGTTGTTCAGAATAAAGATAGGAAAAATTCAGCAATGAATTGGGTATAAAAAAATATATTCATACCCATCCCGGCTGATTGAATAGTATTTATTTGCGAACAATAGTTCTAATTAAACATTATCCCTAATATAGGAACCTTTCATGGTTTAAGGCAGGGTTTGGGTTTAAACTCTTAAAATCATCACACTTTCGTCTTTAAAAAAGAAAAATTATGCTTTTCAAATACATTAGACTATTCTTATCCGGTGTACTTATATACTGTACTACTGCACTAGTAGGGGCTCAAAACCCCATTGAAGCCGGAGATGTCCATTGGGAACGATCCTTAGAACAAGCCAAACTACTATCTACTAAAAAAGAAAAGCCCATACTAATTCTTTTCCAAGAAATACCCGGTTGCTCTACTTGTCGAAACTATGGTCAAAAGGTACTTTCTCACCCTCTACTTGTTGAAGCCATCGATTCCCTTTTCATCCCTCTTCTGATACATAACAATAAAAGAGGAGCAGACAAAAAAACATTACAATATTTCAAAGAACCTGCATGGAATAACCCGGTAGTCAGAATTGTCGATGACCAATTGCAAGATCTCACTCCTAGAATTGCCGGTCAATATACTAAGCAAGCTTTAGTAGCGGGAATGATCCAAGCCCTTCATCAACAACATCTAGAAATACCCCTCTATCTACAACTTCTGTCAGAAGAACTTAATGCTCGGAAATCGGGGCTTGAAACTACCTATTTTTCGATGTATTGTTTTTGGGCAGGGGAAAAATACCTTGGAGGACTTAAAGGGGTCTACTCTACCACCGCGGGATTCATGGACGGCAAAGAAGTTGTACAGGTCGTTTACAATCCATTGGAAATCTCTTACCTAACCCTAATGCAATCTGCGGCGGAGGTGCGCTGTGGCGATGAAGTATACACCAATGATCCGGTAGAAGTACGTCAAGCAAAAATCACCCTTGGTAAATCTAAAGTGCATCCCCAAAAAACCTTCAAACCGGATAAAACCCCTAAGTACTACCTCTCAAAAACTCCATATAAATATGTTCAAATGACAGCACTACAAGCATGTCGTGCCAATAGTATGATTGCTAAAGGACAGAATTGTGATTCTATTTTCTCTCCCGGACAGATGAAAGCCTTTCGAGCTGCATCGTCAAAAAGAAACAAGAATAAAATTAATTTTGTAGGCCAAAATTTCTAAATACTTTGCCCAAATTCATGAGCAAAAGAGGTCATTTGTATTAGCCTTTGTCCCAACCATGACAAAAGAATACACTATTGGAGGAAAACTAAAAATCAATTTAGAGCGTTATCAATAAAAATTGTATGTTTGTAGTACAATTCTTTTATAGTTATTATTTTTCTAAACTTATTAAATATGAAAACAATGAACAAATTTAAATTTTCAACTCTTCTATTTGCTTTTGTAGCCGTAACAGCTATCATCAGTTACGTTTATGCTTCTACTCAGGTTACCAATGGTTCTGAACTTTCAGACAATACCGCTATTCAAGCTGCTTCTTTAGCCAGTAATATTGGCTTCGCTGCTGATCTTGCAAAATGTGGCAATGGTAAAACTACGGATGCCAAGGCAAAAGGTGCCGACAAAAAATGCGGTGAAGGTAAATGCGGTGGAGACAAAGCTAAAAATGCTGACCACAAATGTGGAGAAGGCAAGTGCGGTAAAGGCAAGTGTGGAGAAGGCAAATGCGGTGGAGACAAAGCGAAAAACGCTGACCACAAATGTGGCAAAGGCAAATGTGGTAAAGGCAAGTGCGGTGAAGGTAAATGCGGTGGAGACAAAGCGAAAAACGCTGACCACAAATGCGGGAAAGGTAAGTGTGGTGAAGGTAAATGCGGAGGCGATAAAGCTAAAAATGCCGATAAAAAATGCGGTGGAGACAAAGCGAAAAACGCTGACCACAAATGTGGCAAAGGCAAGTGCGGTAAATAAACTCAACATTTGAGTTTGATTATAAAAAAGGACATAAATTAATTAATTTATGTCCTTTTTTTTTGACAATATCTATAAAAATAATTCAAAGTTTTAAACTTAGCCTATGCAAACTCCTGAAGACTATATCCTACAGATACCGGAAGAAAGAAGAGAACCAATTCAACAACTTAGATCGTCGATAAAAGATAACCTCCCCATTGGATTTGAAGAAACCATTATATATAATATGATTGGGTATGTAGTCCCCAAATCTCATTACCCTGGTGGTTATCACTGTGATCCTTCACAACCTCTTTCTTTTATCAATCTGGCTTCTCAGAAAAGTCATATCGCCGTATATCATATGGGCATCTATTCTGACCCCTCCTTAAAGGAATGGTTCGAATCAGAATACCCCAAATACTGTAAACGAAAACTCAATATGGGTAAAAGCTGCATACGTTTCAAAAACCCAAAAGATATCCCTTACGACCTTATTGGTCAGCTAGCTTCCAAAATGACACCTGACGAATGGATTGAATTGTATGAGAATAATTACAAGAAAAAATAACTGTCTTACATCTTGACAACTTGCTGGTTAAACCATTTGTTGCCCATTTTAATTTTTACCTGATAGATACCTGAAGGGAGATCTCCGACGAATGTTTGCATGTTATTTTCTATCCCTTCATGTATTATTATCTCTTTTTTGTAAACCTCTTTTCCCATTACATCAATAAGCGAAATAGTCGCTTTCCCTCTGTATTGACCTGTATACAACCTAAGGTTGAGCACTTCTACAACCGGATTCGGCCAAATAGAAACCAATGTCTCAATAGCCGAGGGTTCTTTAGTAGCCGTCAAGCTTTGAAATGCAAAATCATATTTGAAAAATCGACCAAAGTCTGCGTTAAAACTAGTCAGGGTACGCCACCTTCCCGGTGTTCTTTCATAATTTAGCTTTGCAAATCCCCTTCCTCTGGGATCTACTCGTTCCCAAAACCAAAAATACAGTCCATCATCCCCTCTATCATTAAAAAGCAGTGAATAACACCCCGGCTTTAGTTCCAACAAATCCTTATATCCCGTATTGTCTTCTAACTGATCTGCTTCATAGAGTACATTTCCGGTTCTATCTGTAATCGTGTAATACGTCTCTCCTCCTCTAGTATTGGTCTTATATTCCAGACGAATTACCTTTTTGTCAATAATATCCGGTAGTTCAAAGGGTTCTTCATAGATATCATTTGGGCTGTAATCATCGCTTTTGCCATTTACTGATACTAATTCAACTTTGAAAATCGGGTTATTCTGTCCGATTGCAGAAGCCCAAAACCCCTCCACTGATATAGGAAGTGAAATATGTATTGTTTGTGCGTTTTCAAGTTTGCCTTTCCATTGTTTTAATAAGGGAATGCCTCCTTTAACTCCGTATCTAATAGATAGAGAAGTAATGACCGTCGCACCGGTATTGGTTAACACTATTTCTGGAGAAACACAATCCGGATTGTATCTCAGATACTCGACTCGTTTGCTAGGACGAACTACCTGTGTAATCTCAGCATCCAGGTTTTTAAGTGGAGGCCCGTATTCTATAAGTTGAGAAGACACTAGATAATTGGCTTCTTTGAGCCCTACACCATTAACTCCATAATCTAAGGTAAACACCTGATTGGGTTTGATTTGAGGAGTAATCGTATGATAGGTGACAAGTGAAGGATCACCCGGACACCAACCCGCTCTATCCAACAACCAGGTACCACCTTGAGGGTGAATGGGAACGGTACTGCATTCCTTCCATACATCCCAATTGAATTCTTTATCTCCTCCATTTACATTCAAGTAGTGATTTTGTTTGACAAATTCACCATTTTGTTGATGTCCGGTAATGGTCATACGCACTTTTGCCAAATCCGTTTTTACTCCCAACTTGAAAGAACGAGGTTCAAATACATCATCGCGTGTAATATTCGAATAATAACCCCGACTATGTGGCCATACATTCTGAATATTGAGCACCTTTCTTGCCGGTGTCCCCTTAATAAAGGCAAATCGGATATCCAATTCTTCCTGCCAAGCTCCGTATTTTACAGCTATTCGTTTATTCCCTTGTAAAATGGGTGCAAAATCCGATACATCAAAGGTAAAACGTACTCCATTAGGTCCTAAGTCAAGACCATTTCCATAAGGGGTTACCAATGAAAGGAGTTCAAATTGGGCAGGCTGAAGGGTGTAATATTTCAACTTTGTAATCTCAATATCTCCATCCGAATCCACCTCCAAATAATCGATTTGCTCTCCTGATTCATCGTAGATGGGTTCCTCGACCGCATTGTATAAATATTGGGTGTCCACCGGAGATACTTGATGGTCGTTTACTACATATCGGATCACCATATGTTTGAGATTGGGGAGGGTATCCAGGTAGCGTTCTTTTTGCTCTTCCACCTTTAGATTACCGGATAATAATTGGAGTTTTGGAGCTTTGTTTGTCTCTGTTTTTGTATCCTTTTTTGGTATGAAATGGTCGACAAGTCGAAGTGAAAAATAAGATTCTTCAAGTCCGCGAAGCTCCACGTCATACTGATGACCACTCAGATCCTTCAGCTGATTAGTTCCATCTCTAAGCGAATAGTAAAGTATGGGTTTTGAATGGGAGGCAAGTGGCGAATACATTGCATTGAGAATCTCATTGGGTGAAAGCGCCTCATTCCAAATGGCAAAATCACGCAATCTGCCATTGTAGTGCGTGTTGTGAACCTCGTTCATCCCAAGGACAAAGGAAGAGATCGATCCTATCGAACGTGCTTTACCTTCTCCTTTTTGCCATAATTCCCCATTGAGATAAATCATCATATCTCCATTCTTAACATCTTTGACAAAGGCCCAATGATTCCATTTTCCTTTGGTATCTTCTGCAGAAGCTTTCTTTTGAATTCGGTCAAATCCCTTGGTATCCCCTCCACAATCCCAATATACCTTACCATCACTCCAGGGTAAGTGGATATTGATCTGTCTGGCTTTATTAGAATCTACTCCTTCCAGTAAAGTAGTATTTTGACCGGGAATTAACGGTGGAAATCCATAAGACCAAAAGGAAATAGTAATTGCACTGTCTACAGTTTGAAGTGATGGTATAGGGAGATCAACCCATTGGGCTCCGGTAAACCAAATGGATTGCTGGTTGCCCTGGCTATTCCATTGCTTCAGGTCTTGTGAAGAGATGGTTTGAATGCGTATAGATTTTCCCTTAGTCACCGGTACATTCATACGAATGGATAAGGTACTAGAACCATCCCATTTTAAAGCTTTTGGAAATACAACTACAGAAGTACCGTTTTTAATAATCAGTTTACCAAAAAATTCGTTCCTATACCCGGATGGTAATAATGCACGAGAGGCCATTGGTAGAGTATCTGTCAACCATTTCATACCAATATACACACCTTCAATCTCTCCTTCTACATCCAAAGGCAACCTAACTCCATATATCTCATCACCGGAAGACAATCCACTTTTTATCAATGCTTCTTTGTTGTAAACCCAAACAAAACTCTGAGGTAAGTCCGGAGAGGATACGGGGGACCATTCTAAGGTATCCCCAACCATTTCATACCATACACGCTTACCTCCGGATATTTCGCCCCACCTATGATAACGTTCAAATAAATGATGAGTCAATCGCTTTGACCAAGTGAAATAATCTTCCTTAAAGTTATTAATCTGATAAGAGCTATGAAAACTCAGGGAAGAATCCATCCTGGAGGAGTCCAAGACAAAAGTATTGCAACTGTAATCCCACTCTCTACACCCTACATTGCCACTCCCGACAGCAGCATCATGACATCGCATACTGTAATACATTAGTATCTTTTCAAAGGGTCCATCGGAAGCTTCCGGAAAGGAGTAAAAACCATTTCTACCTGAAGAATCATACGTCAGCGTCTGCACAAAAATAGTATCTCTCTGCTGTGCAAGTAGTGTAAGAGAATAGAAAGTGAAAATGATGAAAAGTATTCGCTTGTTATCCATTGAACCATTACATTTACTAATTATCGATAATAATGGCTCAAATGTAATGAATAGCATAGAAAACATCTACCTTTCAAGAGACTTTTACAAATTGGTTAATTTTACAACAATAATAAAAAGAAATTGGACAATAAGAGGGATGAATCCTTGAATTTTGCTTAGCTTAGCATCTTCATTAAATTATACATTTAAAAGAATTTAGATTATATGTTTCAATCTCCAATCCTACCGACACAAAATAATAAGTCTCTGCATTCTTACCATACATTTAGCATACCTGTTATGGGAACAGCATATACGGTTGATACACCGTTGAAGGTGGCACATCTGGGTATTGACTCGGTTATCTCCATTGTTGATGATTTTCTTCTGGAGAATATGAGAAAGATGTACTGTGAAAATTTTTCAATTCCTTACAAAGAAATTACATCCAAAATCGATGATTTTCGAGCCAAACGAATAACTTCTTATCTCAATTTGGTCAATGAGCTTGTAGAAGAAAAGATTCATTCGATACTACAAACTGCCGTGGAAAAAAGCGAAGAGATTAAGCAGTACTTTGAGCTCCTCCCCGACACAGAAACAGTAAAGGAAGAGTTTTTTAAATGGCTTAAAAAACATCCGTCAATTGAAGAGATGAAGAATTGGGTTGTTGAGCATTTTATACCGGGAAGCATTGACGTCAACATAATGACCAAAGTGGACAAAACCAATTTCAAGGGCAAGGAGAAACTGCCTCCAGAATTTAATGATGCGCATGCTGCACTGAGGGGGTTTGCAAGGAGTGACTTGAAATCATCTCTGATTCTATCCGCAGGAATGAATCCACGTTTATATTCCTATATTGAGCAATTTGATGATTTTTATCCCAATGAAAAAGGACAAATAAAAAAGAAAGTCATTTTAAAAGTAAGCGACTATCGCTCAGCACTTATCCAAGGAAGATTCCTTGCAAAAAAGGGTATTTGGGTTTCTGAATATCGGATTGAGTCCGGGTTAAATTGTGGAGGGCATGCCTTTGCTACAGATGGTTATCTTATGGGGCCGATACTAGAAGAGTTCAAGCTCAATAAATCCGCTCTTCAAGAGACGGTTTTTGCGACCTTAAAACAAGCATTGGTAGCTAAGGAAAGGAGTGTTCCGGAACAAATACTACCCCTCCGCATAACTGCTCAAGGTGGGGTCGGTACTCCCGATGAGCACGCATTTCTTCTGGATTACTACGAGGTGGATAGTGTGGGATGGGGAACGCCCTTTCTATTAGTGCCAGAGGTTACAACTGTAGATGAGGGAACCCGTAAATTGCTTATAGATGCCAGAGAAGAAGATTTGTACTTGAGTGAAATATCTCCATTGGGCGTACCCTTTAACAGTTTGAGAACGAATACGAAAGCGGAAGAGGAATACGCTTTGGCTCTAGAGGGAAAATCAGGCAGTACTTGCCCCAAACGCTTACTGGCCTTAAGTACACAATACTCAGAAAAAGGGGTATGTCTCGCTTCAAGGCAATATCATCGCATTCGAACCAAAGAGCTCGAAGCTCAACAGCTTGACTCTGACAGTCATAAGGCAGAATATGAAAAAATGCTCCAAAAAACTTGCCTTTGCGTCGGATTAAGTACAGCTGCTCATTTGGTCAATAAATTGGAAATCAAACACGGTGAAGGTGTTTCTATTTGTCCGGGGCCCAATATGGCTTACTTCACCCAAGAGATGAGCTTAAAGGAAATGGTAGATCATATCTATGGAAGATCTGACAAAAGACTCATCCGAGAGGATAGACCACATATGTTTATTAAGGAATTGCACCTCTATCTCGATTACCTCTCCAATAAAATCAGTGATGTAAAAGACATAATGGATAAAAAACAGGAGAAATACCTCCGTAAATTCACCCACAATCTCAATGACGGTATCGAATACTATCAGCAATTGTCGGAGACTATAAAGAAAAAGTTTGGGAATCTAGTGCACGGTTTTCAAACCGGCCTTACGGAAGGAAAAGAAAAACTAGACTCCTTATCTCGGAAGGTGGATGCACTCACTGAACCTGTATCCTAAAGAGGGTATCCATCTGTATGTTGGTCAAGACTTCTTTCTACTGAGTCCTGTCCATTAATATCTCTTAGTCTTTTGCTCGATCAAAAGCAAGGCTATAATCAATATGCGATAGATACGGCCTCCCTTATTTCAGGTTTGTTTCCAATACAATTACAGTTGAACCTACTATCGCTGTGCCCTCATTAGTAAAACTACTGTCAAGAGGATAAAGAAAATATTGGGAATCCAAACACCCAGTAATGGAGGAAAAGCAACATTTGTAGCAAAGGTGATGGACACCTTAGTCAAGAAAATAAACAATGCTCCTAAGAATAAGGCGGAGGCCAGGTGAATGCCCATTCCTCCCCGCACTTTTCTGCCCGCAATGGAAACACCGAGTAGGGTTAATATGATTATAGTAATCGGCTCTGTCGTCCGCCGATATTTTTCGATTTCAAACAAACGAGTGTTGCCAATGCCTTTCATCTTTTGGACTTCGATATAGCGATTGAGTTCAGGCGTCGTCATCATCTCCTTGGCATTTGTAACCAAAATAAAGTCATCAGGAGTAAGATTTAGCGTCGTATCCATAGATTTGCCTTTGCCTACTTCGATAGACTCATTACCAAAAGGATCGATTTTGCGAATAACATAGTCTTTCAAATGCCATCGATTGGGGCCTTTCTTTAGCTTTATCCTGGGAGATTCCAATACGTAAACCAGACGATCATCTTTGAATTTTTCAATCCTAAAATCTATTCCGGTGCTATCGTGTTTGCGGTAATATCCCATAAAAATCTTAGTGTCCGGAGAGATAAACAAATGTACATTGCTAGATTTGGATTTTATATTTTTTCGAAAGATATACTTATTCTCAAAAGCCTTCAACGTCTTGTTGCCTTCCGGTACCCAATAGTGCAATACAAACAAGTGAATACTCGCTAAAAAAACAGACCCGACAATGTAAGGTACCAATATTCGATTAAACGAAATTCCAGCTCCAAGTATGGAGATTATCTCTGAATTAGAAGCTAATCTTGAAGTGATAAATACAACTGTGATAAGTACATACAAGGGAACCAACACACTGTTAATCCAAGGTACAAAATTGATGTAATACTCCTTGATAATTTGCATTTTGGTCACAGGTTGTGATATAAAATCGTCCACCTTTTCGCTAAAATCAAAGACTATGGCGATCGCTGTAAAAATCAACATCATAAAAAAGAACGTAAAAAGATACTTTTTTAAAATATATCGATCCAGTATTTTTATGGTCATAATCTTTGGTTCAATTGCTTAACGACATTGTTTTTCCAGGAAGTAAAATCGCCTTTAGCGATATGCGTTCTAGCTTCGGAAACCAATTCTAGGAAAAAGCCCAGATTGTGCTGAGAGGCAATCTGAGCACCTGTCAATTCATTAACGCGTATGAGATGCCTCAAGTATGCTCGAGAGTGTTTTCTACTTGTTATAACACGACTTTTCGGATCAATAGGAGTGTGGTCATGTTCCCATTTTTTGTTCTTTATATTGAGAATACCATCCCAAGTGTAAAGCAATCCATGCCTTGCATTTCGGGTGGGCAAAACACAGTCAAACATATCAATCCCCAATGCAATACTTTCTAAAATATTTACCGGTGTACCTACTCCCATTAGATAACGAGGTTTTTCATCCGGCAAGATAGCTGTACAAAGAGCTGTCATTTCATACATCTCTTCAGCAGGCTCCCCTACTGACAATCCCCCGATTGCATTGATGGGTTGGTCTGCTGCTGCTATATACTCCGCAGACATCTTCCTCA
>JALSTN010000221.1 GCA_026983735.1 Saprospiraceae bacterium
CAAAAGATACTATGTAGGTCGAGCTTTGGACAATCGAATGGGTGGATTTTGCATAGCTGAAGTAGCTCGAATGATCAAAGAAGAGTCCGTCCATCTTCCTTACTCGCTTTACATAGTTAATTCGGTACAAGAAGAAATAGGATTAAGAGGTGCTGAAATGATTGCAGAACGAATCCAACCTCACGCCGCTATTATTACGGATGTCACGCATGACACGAACACACCACATATAAAACCTAAAGTTCACGGGGATCTAAAATGTGGCGCCGGTCCTGTTATTACTTTTGCTCCTGCTGTTCACAACAAACTCCTATCTATGATAGAAGCTGCAGCTAAAGAAAATAACATCCCAATTCAAAAATCTGCCAGCTCTCGAAGCACGGGGACAGACACCGACGCCTTCGCTTATTCAAATGCCGGGGTTCCATCCGCCCTAATTTCACTTCCATTGAGGTATATGCACACCACTGTGGAGATGGCGGCTAAGGACGACATCATCAATGTATCAAGATTAATCCTCGAATCACTTAAAAAAATCGAATATCAACAGAGTTTCAAATACTTCTAAGCATTGAAAAAAGCACTGCAGGTTTTCGCCCAATGGCTTTTGTATAGTCATCTATATATCGGGCTTTGTGCTGCGGCACTAACCGCACTGACTTTTTATCTATTGCATATTCCATATTCCTTTTTTTCTCCTGAAATAGTGCTTGGAGGATCCGGAGCAACAATGGTCTATATCCTTCACAGGCAGATAGGAATGATGCGATTGGAGGACGTCCAATTACCGGACAGATACAGAAAAATACTGCATCTTTCTCATACGACAATGGCTTTATTTTTCCTTAGTGGTCTAGGTTTGCTCTATGCCTTTTATTCCGTGCCTGCTACTGAATGGCATACGTTGATCCTACCGTTTTTTCTGACGCTCGGATATCTTTTACCCATTTTCAGAGGCAAACGCGTACGGGATTTCCCATTCATTAAAATAGCTTTGGTCGCTATTGTCTGGTCATGGATTTCTGTCATTTTACCTGCCTTAAGGTATGAAATGGCACACTCCTTCGAGATCATTTCACTCATGATTATAGAGCGGGCTCTGTTTATTTTTGGTATCACGATTCCCTTTGACATCCGAGACATAGAACAAGATAGAAAATCGGGCACAAAAACCATTCCCTCTTCTATCCGATTGCGCACTAGTAAACTCATAGCTGGCGTTTCTATTTTAGTTGCCTTGGCAATTGATCTCGTGCTCACGTCTTATTTTCATCTGTACACGACACCTATTTTTGTCGGTTTCTTATTCACCTATGTCCTCAGCCTGACGCTTATCGCTTATAGTCGGCCGGACCTCCCGGATTGGTATTTCACGGGTTTAGTCGATGGTCTTATGCTTGTTTTACCTATTTCCATCTTTATGATGCAGTATATCTTTTGACGCAATAAGGAGGGTATGAAATGGTGCCCGATAGAAAGGCGACAATCTCTCAAGTATCATTTATGCAAGCTGCTAGCAATAAGGTGGAATAGAAGAAGAATCCGTTTTTATTTATTCCATATAAATCGAACACGAATTTTATTAAACATAAATTTCACACAGCAGTATAAAGATAGCATCTGACCATAAAATCATTTATGCTGAAGGTGTATCTTTTTGCTATTTCTTCAGGGCAGAATCCCTTGTGCCGTTTACTCTTTTAAGAGATGATGAAACTTATCGCGAACCTTTTTAATCTTGGGGTTGATAACAATACTACAGTAAGCGGCTTTCGGGTTCAATTCAAAATAATCCTGATGATAGGCTTCTGCTTCATAGAACGTCTCAAAAGGTACTATCTCAGTGACAACCGGATCATCCCAAAGTACGTTGGCTACCTGCTGTATTGACTTTTCCGCTATCTGCTTTTGATATTGGTCATGGTAAAAAATAGCAGATCTATATTGAGTACCTACATCTCCACCCTGACGATTGAGGGTAGTAGGGTCATGTACTGTCCAGAAGACCTCCAAAAGTGTTTCAAAAGAAATAGTACTTGGGTCGAATTCGACTTGAACGACTTCCGCATGCCCTGTTGTTCCCCTGCAAACTTCCTTATAAGAGGGA
>JALSTN010000222.1 GCA_026983735.1 Saprospiraceae bacterium
ATTTGGATCAAGATATCTATCCTGCGATTGAGAATGCGTCCGGCCAAATGAATTATATGACGATTAAACTTCCTACTGGAAATTGCAATTCTTGTCATGGAAACACTACGAGACCTATCTGGGCCAATTAGATACTATTATTTAGATTCTAAGAGAACAGAAGGGATGAAAATTTGGTTTAAGTTGAATTCCCTTCTTAAGATCATAATAGAAACAAGATGTTATAATCGATTTGAATGTGGAGCGTCTCAGGTAATTGACTTAAAGAAGTTTCGAGAGGAGGGGAACAGTAGCTTAGGTTTCAGAATTTGATTCATCCAGTATCCTTAGAAAAATGGAAAAAGAAAAAAGAGCTAAGATTAGCAAAGAAGGACTTAAAAGTGCGCTTCGAATATTTTCATTTATTGGGCCTTATAAGTGGGCATTTATACTGGGAATGGTTTTGTTAGTGTTGGGGAGTGTGGTATTCATGATATTTCCCGGTGCTGCTGGAGAAATGGCGAATGTCGCATCAGGAAAAGGAAAGTTTGGCTTGAGTTTATATGATTTTGGCTGGATCTTTTTAGCCATACTAATCCTTCAAGGGGTATTATCATTCTTTCGTACGATTTTATTTGCATATGTGTCTGAAAAGGGAATGGCAAGTGTTCGAACTGCAGTATTTCAGAGATTAATCACCCAGCCTATTACTTATTTTGATGCGCATAAGACCGGGGAGTTGACGAGTTATATGACGACAGATGTAGAAAAGTTGCAAAGCACTTTTTCGATTACTCTGGCAGAATTTATACGCCAACTGGTAATTCTTATCGTAGGCATCATTGTAATTGCCTGGATTGCCCCTGGCCTTTCATTATTAATGTTGGCTACTTTTCCTGTAATTGTGGTATTAGCCATGGTATTTGGTAGATATATTAAGCGTTTTTCAAGACGCAGGCAGGACAGTTTGGCAGAGGCCAACAATGTAGTTGAAGAAGCTATCCACAATGTAAGCGTGGTCAAATCCTTTGTCAATGAATGGTTAGAGTCTATAAAATATTCGAAGTCGGTGCAGGATGTAGTAAATATTTCATTGAGATTTGCTCGAGTAAAGGGATTGTTTTTTGTGTTTATAGTGACTGTGTTATTTGGCGGTATCTTTTTTATCTTGTGGATGGGTGCGCTGAAAGTTCAGTCGGGAGAAATGGAAGTAGGGGATTTATTTTCCTTTGTGATGTATACTGCGATGATGGGAGGTGCGATAGCCGGTTTGGGCAATTTTTATACCCAATTGTCTGAGTCAGTAGGGGCGGCCGAACGCGTATTGGAGATATTGGATTCTCCTACAGAAGTAACACCTGAAAATGTTGAATTATCCGAAGACGATCACATCGTGGGCAATGTTTGCATGAAGGACGTACACTTTTCATATCCTACACGGGACAACATAGAAGTACTAAAGGGGATTAATATGTCTCTCGAACAGGGACAAAAAGTGGCTGTGGTTGGTCCTAGTGGAGCGGGGAAGTCTACATTGGCACAGCTTTTATTGAAATTCTATATACCCACTTCGGGTCAGATTGAAATTGATGGCAAGGTGCTCAGCAAATTGGATACTCTTAAATACAGAAAGCAGGTAGCCATTGTTCCTCAAGAGATCTTGCTCTTTGGGGGGACGATTGGAGAGAATATCGGATATGGCAAGCCCGGCGCCTCTGTTGCCGAAATATTAGATGCAGCTAAAAAAGCCAATGCAATGGAGTTTATCGAGCAGTTTCCGAAAGGGTTGGATACTTTAGTAGGCGATAGGGGCGTGCGTTTATCCGGGGGACAGCGTCAGCGCATTGCAATTGCCAGAGCTATATTAAAGGATCCAAGACTCTTGATCCTAGATGAAGCGACATCCTCTCTGGATGCAGAATCGGAAAAACTCGTTCAAGATGCTTTGGAAGTATTAATGAAAGGTCGGACATCGATTATCATAGCCCACCGTCTTTCTACTATCCTCAATACGGATCGAATTTACGTGTTGCGGGATGGACTAATAGCTGAGGAAGGGACCCATACAGAGCTTATCCAAAAGCCGGAGGGGTTGTACCGCGCCCTATATCGCCTACAGTCCAGCGGGATAGACGTATTGTAGGTGTTATTTTGATTTTATGTGCCTCAAAGTGCCTCATTCAATCTGACCCCATTGAATGGTCGGTTTAACCCAAACCATGGAATTTAAGATTATCTCCTTTCCAGGGAGTCCTTCATATAAGTTTAAGGTATTATGGTTATTCTCTGGCCCAGCCTTCCAGTTTTAAGATGTTTTCCTTTTAATTATATTGACGGATATAAGGTGATATGCAAAGTAGGGCAACCATTTCATACCATATGATAATGAATCTTGTACCTTTGCATGAACTTTAAGTAAATTATCTACATGAAAAAGAAAAATACAATTCACATAGAAGTAGCACTTAGTGAGGACCAAATTCCGGAGGCCATTAGGTGGGATGCTTCAGGACAACAAGAAGAAGCCAAAGCAATGTTGTTGTCCTTTTTTGACAAAAATTCAAAGGAGACACTGAAGATTGATTTATGGACGAAAGACATGGAAGTACAGGAAATGGACCAGTTCTTCTTTACTACGCTCAATGCCATGACTGATACATATGTAAAAGCTACTGGAAATGCCCAGCTTGCAGGTGCAATGAAATCTTTTGCAGAGTTTTTTGGTGTAAAGACCGGATTAATAGAGGCCAAGGATAGTCAATAATTATCAGGCAGTGTTCAAATCTCTCCTTGCCTAGACCATGGTTAAATATGCAAATCCGGACATTACATATCATGAACTATAAAAATCTGAGGTCTATAGCACTTGAGCTGCATCCTAGATTTAATTTTATAGTTGGGGAAAATGGAATGGGGAAAACTAATTTTCTAGATGCACTGTATTATACGGCTGTCGGTAGAAGTTATTTTAATGCTACAGGGCAAAGGGAGTTGATCCTAGAAGGAGAAAACTTTCTTCGTATCCAATTGGAGTTACAACACAAGGAAAAATCCCAAACTTTGGTGATTAAGATGCCTCTGGATGGAAAAAGGGAAATAGTTAAGAATGGGAGCACTATCGAGCGCATTGGGGCCCATGTAGGGTTTCTTCCGGTCGTCTTTGTTACGCCGGACGACGGGTTTATTCTACTCTCCGGATCTACGGAAAGGCGCAGGTGGATGAACAGAACCTTGTCCATGGAAAGTTCGGAATATTTCCTGTCTTTAAAAAATTACAACAAGCTTCTCAAACAGCGAAATGCATTGCTAAGGTCAGCGCCATTTGGTGCGGATTTATCCCAACTTTTGAGCACCTATGATGAACAGATGGAACGGTATGCCACCGTACTTTTTCATACAAGAAGTAACTTTATAGAACAACTTAATCCTCTAGTTAGAAAGTATTACGAGACGATCTCCGAGGGGAAGGAGACCATAGAGATCGGCTATGCTTCACAGTTGGACGGAGCCCTATATGTAGAAATAGCCAAACAGGCTTATGCGCAGGACTTGAACTATAGGAGAACTACTGTTGGCCCCCATAAAGATGACCTTATCATTAAAATATCAGGAAAAAAGATGAAGCGTTATGCTTCTCAAGGACAACTCAAATCCTTTGTTCTGGCATTAAAGTTAGCGGAATACCATTTTTTAAAATTAAATACAGGAAAGTCTCCACTTCTACTTATCGATGATATCTTTGCAAAATTAGATGGACATAGGGTTAGGGCATTGCTTGAATTTCTCTTGCGGGACCTGCAAGGGCAAGTATTCATTACAGATACAGACCTCGATCGTATGAAAAAAATTGTTCCTGAAGTCGGAATGCCATATTCTGCATTTGAAATGAACGATGGAGACTTGAAGGTGTTAGAAGATTAAAAGTAAAACTCAATGAAGAGAAACGATAGCCCGTTAAAGGATGTATTGAATCAATGGATGAAAGGAGATAAATACAGGGATCGTTTATTGAAAATACGTATTGAAAAAATATGGCATGAAAGCTGGGGGCATGCCTTCGGAAGACACACTAGAGACATACACTATGGACGCGGGATCTTGTATATTCATATGGATTCTGCCGTTCTACGCCATGAACTCAATTTGCAACGCGAGCTCCTGTTAGAACGCCTGAATGACGCTTTGGGGGAAGAGGTGATAAAGGAAGTCAAACTCCGGTGAATGAAGGTTCAAGTAATACTTAAGTAATTAGTAGCAAACAGTATGATTGCAAGAAAGCTAGTATATAGAGGGTGAAATACATCTACTTTCACACACTTAAAACAAGTAATAAAAAAAGGGAGGCCTCAGACACATTTGCCTAAAACCCCCCAGGTTCTCATGTGGAGCTAACGGGATTTGAACCCGTGACCTCTTGACTGCCAGTCAAGCACTCTAGCCAACTGAGCTATAGCCCCCAATGCGACACGAAAAGTACGTGCCTAAAGAGGTGCAAAGATACGGCTTTCTTCTTTATGTCATACAAAACATCTCTTTAATAGTGTCGCAGGGCCGATGGATAGACTTCCGTCGGAAAAACACCCCCCATACTAAGTACTTAGCCCCATAAATAGAATATTGTACATTAATTATAAAATTATCAATTACGCAGAATATTCAGAATTATTATTTGTAAATAAATTAATATGCGCTATAAAATATCGCATGTATTTTATTGAGTTTATCGAAAAGAAAGATCTATACCCATTATTTATTTCCCTTTCTATAATATAGAAGGAGAGTAGGTGATGGTTTGTTGCAAAATTGCTAATTTTTTTCTCTTAGAATTGGCCAAAAAGGCATCCTCCTACTGGATATATTACAGTGGAAGGTCCCATGAGATTACCGCTCGAACTCCAACCGCCCTCCACTGTGCATCGTCTGGAGTATTCCATTATCTATGACTAGGTCTCCATTAACTAAAGTATACCTGACTTTCCCTCTAAATAGATGACGATCAAAGGGGGACCATCTGCACTTATAGCGTATATTTATCTTTTGAACTTGCCATTCTATCCGGGGGTCTATTATTGCTATATCTGCGTAATATCCTTCGCGCAAATATCCACGATCTTTTATTTTAAAGCAATCAGCAGGGGCGTGGCACATTTTTTCTACCAAGCGCTCTTTGGTTATTTTCCCGTTTTGATAAAATTCCAACATAACATTAAGGCTGTGCTGTACGAGAGGAAGCCCGGATGGAGCCTGCAGGTAATTTTGGTTCTTTTCTTTGACGGTATGCGGTGCATGGTCCGTGGCGACAATATCCAGTCGATCATCGAGGAGTGCGCCAAAGAGGGCTTCTTTATGACGAGGGGCTTTTATGGCGGGGTTGCACTTGATTTTAGCACCTAGTTCCGCATAATCCGATTGGTCAAAATAGAGATGATGAACGCAAACTTCTGCAGTAATTCGCTTATCTTTAAGGGGCACGCTATTGTCAAAAAGTTCTAGCTCTTCAGCAGTTGAGATGTGCAAAACATGAAGCCTTGTACCGTATTTTTTTGCCATTTCTACGGCCATGGAAGAGGACAGATAGCACGCCTTTTCATCCCTGATAGAAGGATGGAATTCAAAGGGAATATTCTCTCCGTACTTGGCTATATACTTCGCCAAATTTTCCTTGATTGTAGCTTCATCTTCACAATGTGTTGCGATCAACATAGGGGTCTCACTAAAAATTTTCTCTAGTGTTTTTTTGTCATCCACCAGCATATTTCCCGTACTCGACCCCATAAAAATTTTGACACCACAGACATTTTTAGGGTTTGTCCGAAGAACTTCTTCCACATTGTCATTGGAAACTCCCATAAAAAAAGAGTAGTTGATAACAGACTTTTTTCGACCTAGAAAGTACTTATCCTCCAATAGTTCTTGCGTTAGAGTAGGGGGAGAGGTATTGGGCATATCCATAAAAGAAGTTACTCCGCCTACTGCAGCCGCTATCGATTCGGTACGGATATCGGCTTTGTGCGGCATGCCCGGGTCTCTAAAATGAACTTGATCGTCTATGATGCCAGGAATCACCCAAAGACCTTCTGCATCAATAACACGGGCATTATGTACAGGGATATCGGAGCCGATATACTCGATGCGACTCCCTTTGATCAATATATCTGCTTCCCGGGAAATCCCATCTGAAATTACAAGGCCGCCTTTAATAACTACTTTTTTCAAATGTTTAAAAATTTCTAATAAATTGAAAATAAATATATTATAAATTTTCTGCACATATGGAACCGCTTCACTCTCACATGAATTTTTTTAAACAAAACTCTGTGTGAAATTTATGTTTAATAAAATTCATGTTCGTTTCAAATGTTTAAAATTTTATAAAAAACAAAGTTCAAGTTTGATTCATGACGATGAATTGAATGTTCAAAGATACACCAAAGTGGGAATTTTAGATCGGAATTAGCTTTCTATTTCCAATATATTTGCGGGGTAGGATGCCCCCATAAAGAATAATCCATGCGCCGGTGCACTTAAGGGTTTAGTCAGTCGTTCTTGCTTATCTAAAGCTATACAAACCTGTTCAATTGAGAGTTGCCCTAATCCTACTTGAATAAGCATTCCGACAATTAGCCGGACCATTCCTCTTAGAAACCGGTTGGAGGTAATATGGTATGAAATGGTAGACTTCTCTTCATCAATTTCTAACCTGCTCTCCCATAAGACACACAAGTAGGATTTGGCATCATGACCGGTTTTACAAAAGGGAAAAAACAATTCATATTCCAATAAGATCATAGCGGCCTGTCGCATTCTATTGAAATCCAACTTATAAAATTGACGAAAATACCAAGAATGATTTTTAGAAAATGGATTTTTCCTTCCGTGAATATGATAGGTATAAGAACGGGTAATCGCACCGAATCGGGCATGAAAAAGATCCCCAACAGGGTAAATTGAGTTAATGGAAACGTCGTTGGGGAGTATGGCGTTGAGATGGTATTTAAAATCATGGATTTCGATTACAGGACATTCCATATGAAAGGGATAATTGCGCGCATGTACTCCTGCATCGGTTCTCCCACAACCGATTATCGAGACCTTAGTCCGCAGCAGTGTAGAGATATTTTTCTCCAGCACTCCTTGTACACTTAATGCATGGGGTTGAACTTGCCAACCGTGGTAAGCTTTACCATCGTAATCTATAAATACTACATACTTCATAAGTACTGCAAATGTAAGGGATAAAAGGATAAGAAGAGGTTTAAATAAACAGCAAAGGGTAGGATAATTCTAGCATTCGAATCTGGCGGCTCCTTTTAGATCAAACCCATTGTGATCATCCCGAGTAAAGCAAACCTCCCAAACTTTCCTAAAGATATCCAAAAAGTAGACCATCCGACAGGGGCTTTCAGTCCTCCTGCGATTAATACCAGTACATCACCGATAAATGGGACCCAAGCCAGAATAAGGACAAAGGAACCGTACTTTTGAAGCATGCGAGAGGCCTGATCATATCGCTTTTGATTCTTGGTAGATAATTTTTTCAAAGCGTATTCTCCGCCTTTCCATCCCATATAAAAAAGAGTTAAGCTACCTAGGGTATTCCCCAATCCTGCAACCATCGTAGCAAAACTCCAGCTTTTATAAACTGTAACTACGTAGATGAAATATGCCTCCGCGGATAGAGGAAGAATAGTTGCAGCCAAAAAAGCCCAAAGAAACAACAAGAGAAATGGCATCCTATTAAATCTTATATAAACTATTGGTTGAGGAACATATATCTATTTCGCTCTAATTCACGGAAAAATGGATCCTTTAGATCTTTAATAAAGATAATTTTTTCTCCTGTTGACTTCATCTCCGGGCCTAAGCGCTTGTCTACATTAGGAAACTTATCAAAGGAGAAAACAGGAACTTTTATGGCGTAACCGGACAGTTCTTTTTTGATTTCAAAATCTTTAAGTTTATGCGTACCAAGCATTACTTTTGTAGCAATATTGAGGTAAGGTACTCCATAAGCTTTGGCGATAAAAGGGGTAGTTCTTGAGGCGCGCGGGTTGGCTTCAATAATGTACACTTTTTCATCTTTCACCGCAAATTGGATATTCATCAGACCACGGATACCAAGTGCGAAGGCCATTTTCCGAGCGTATTCCTCCATCGTTTGAATAGTTTTATCAGAAATACTATACGGAGGCAGGACGGCTGAACTATCTCCTGAATGAATACCTGCAGGTTCGATATGCTCCATGACTCCCATAATATGTACTTCATCTCCATCACAGATAGCATCTATCTCCGCTTCATGAGCACGTTCTAGAAATTGGTCGATCAAGACAACATTTCCCGGCATATGTTTGAATATCTGAAGGACGTGTTGCTCTAATTCTTCATCATTAATTACGATTTTCATGCGTTGTCCTCCCAAGACATAACTGGGCCTTATCAATACGGGATATCCGACTCGTCTTGCAATTTCAAGTGCAGTTTCAACATCTTCCGCAACCCCGTATTGCGGGTAGGGGATATCAAGTTCTTTTAACAAGTCAGAGAAGCGTCCTCGATCTTCAGCGAGGTCTAGGGCTTCGTAAGAGGTTCCGAAGATGTTTATTCCGTGGTCTCGAAGGTTTTCGGCCAATTTCAAGGCGGTTTGCCCACCGAGTTGAACGATTACTCCATCCGGATTTTCGAGATCAATTATATCCTTGAGGTGTTCCCAAAACACGGGTTCGAAATAAAGCTTATCTGCCATATCAAAGTCCGTGCTTACCGTCTCCGGGTTGCAATTGATCATGATGGATTCCATTCCCACTTCTTTAGATGCTAATAATCCATGTACACAGCAATAATCAAATTCTATTCCTTGGCCGATTCGGTTAGGACCAGCACCTAAAACGAGTACTTTTTTCTTATTGGAGGGGATGCTTTCATTTTGGTCGTCAAAGGTAGAGTAGAAATAAGGTGTTTCTGCAGGAAATTCTCCGGCACATGTGTCAACCATTTTGTATACGCGCCGTATTCCTTCATTGGCAAATGCACGCCTTACATCTTCTTCTTTGACCCGCATTAACCAAGCAATTTGCTCGTTGCTATATCCCATCTTTTTCAGTTGCAGTTTGAGTGGTCGGGGTATATCTTCCGGGAGATTAAAGCGAGTAAGTTCAAGTTCAACTTGAACAAGGGATTTTATTTGTTTAATATACCAAGGATCTATACCGGTCAACTTGCAAATAGACTTTACGGGTACCCCAAGTCGAAGCGCATCTTTAATCCTAAAAACACGATCATCACCTGCCACCTTTAATCTCTGAAGGATATCTTCCGTTCGGATCCATTCTTTCTTATCGGCGCCTAAGCCTGCCCGGCTGTTTTCAAGGGATTGACATGCCTTTTGAAGTGCTTCTATAAAACTGCGACCGATGGCCATCACTTCACCTACCGATTTCATTTGGAGACCTAAAGTAGTATCAGAGCCATGAAATTTTTCAAAATTCCAACGAGGCATCTTGACAATAACATAATCCAATGTAGGTTCGAAAAAGGCACTGGTAGATCCGGTTATTTGATTGCTCAATTCATCAAGATGGTAGCCAATGGCCAACTTTGCAGCAATTTTAGCTATAGGATACCCTGTCGCTTTACTAGCGAGCGCTGAAGATCTCGAAACACGAGGATTAATCTCAATAGGAATTAACTCTTCTGTTTCGGAGTGGAGTGCGAATTGAACATTGCACCCTCCTGCAAAATTGCCCAAGGAGCGCATCAATAGAATGGCATTGTTACGCATATTTTGGTATGCAGTATCAGAAAGGGTCATGGCCGGAGCGACGGTAATACTATCTCCGGTATGTATGCC
>JALSTN010000223.1 GCA_026983735.1 Saprospiraceae bacterium
ATTAAGGTCGGGTCAAAAGACGGGACAAAGGAATTGACAAAAATATATGCATCCATTGGTTTTGATCCAAGTTCCGGAACTTACATCGACGGGTATCAAGATATGCCTATGGATAAAGTTGCTGATATTTATAAAAAATGGATAGCGGATAATTATATGTCTGACAATGGAATCGAGTCCTTGGATGGAGCAGGCGAAAAAGAAGTAGAAAAACAATGGAAGGGAATCGTTGATGCCTTGACCAACGAAAATAAATCGCATGTTTATGGACCTATTGAATGGATCCGCATCCACAATCTTCCCGACCATGTCTTTTACAGCCACCGTCAACATGTAGAGGTTGGGAAGCTTGAGTGTCAGACTTGTCATGGGCCGGTGGAAACTATGGACAAAGTATATCAGTATTCACCTCTATCGATGGGATGGTGTGTGAACTGTCATCGCAATACGGAAATAAAGCTGGACAATCCATATTATGATGATTATGAACTTCTTCATAAAAAGATGAAAGCCGGAGAGAAAGTTACGGTAGCGGATATCGGAGGAACCGAATGTCAAAAGTGTCACTATTAATATAATATCTCAAGAAAGCTACAAATAGCTTAAAAAATAGCAAATTATAATACTTTACAATAATGAAGAATAAAGGTCAAGTTTGGGTAAGTGATAAAGATCTCAATAATGATGCACAATGGCGCGCCTCAGTAGAAAGAGAAAATCTACCCGATGTACATTCTTTAGTAGCCGAAGCCAATGAATCTCTATCAGGTAATCGAAGAGATTTTCTTAAGATGCTAGGTTTTAGCCTTTCAGCTGCTGTTGTTGCTAGCTGCGAGATCCCGGTTAAAAAAGCGCTTCCCTACGTCGTAAAACCGGAAGAAATTGTGCCGGGAAATGCAGTGTATTTCGCATCTAGTTTTGTTACCGGAAGTGATTATTGTCCTGTAATTGTTAAAACCCGGGAGGGAAGGCCCATCAAGATAGAAGGCAACCCCCAATCAAAAATGACAGGCGGCGGAACCTCTGCACGTGCACAGGCGATGGTACTTTCCTTGTATGATATGTATAGGTTAAGACATCCCGGCCAACTGGTTGATAATACACTTAATGGAATGTCTTGGGAAGACCTTGATAATGCTATTATCAAAAAATTGAAAAGTACAGATCAGATTAGAATTTTGACTCATACTACGATGAGCCCGTCCTTCAATCGAGCCATAGATGCATTCCAATCAAAATATCCCAACACGAAGGTAGTAACTTACGATCCATTTTCTTCAACCGCGATGTTGCTTGCAAATGAAGCGGACTTCGGTCAAAAAGTAATACCCGGATATAGATTTGATAAAGCGGACGTGGTTGTTAGTTTTAATGCTGATTTCTTGGGAACTTGGATTTCACCGGTGGAATATGCACATCAATACAGCAAGAAAAGATCAACGGAAAATTTTGAATCACCCGAAATACTTAAACATTTTCACGTAGAAAACGGAATGTCCCTTACCGGCTCTAATGCGGATGAAAGAATATTGGTAAAACCCTCTCATCAGGGTAGTGCTATCGTGTATTTGTACAATGCTGTTGCAGCTTTAAAAGGGGGAACAGCGCTATCTTCACTTGCAGGCTTAGATGAAGAGGCGAAGAGTGCTCTTAATTCAGCGGCGAAGGCACTGGTGAAGGCCGGCTCTAATGCACTGGTCGTATCATCGACCAATAATGTAACAGAACAACGCATCATCAATGCGCTAAATCAATTACTTGGGGCATATGGTACAACCATAGATTTTAATGAAGCCTCCTATCAACGTCAAGGAGATGATCGAGCTATTCGTGGCCTTCTCAAAGAAATGCAATCCGGTCAGGTCGATGCACTTTTCATACATTACGCCAATCCGGTTTATGATACTCCTTTTGGTGATGATTTTAAAGCGGCAATGGATAAAGTAGCTCTTAAGGTCGGCATCGATACGAATGCGAATGAAACCAATGTACTTTGTGATTTTCTTGCACCTGATCATCACCAATTGGAATCTTGGGGGGATGTAAATCCCAAAAGGGGTATGTATTCATTCTTGCAGCCTACGATCAGCCCACTTTTCAAAACAAGACAAGCAGGTGAATCCTTCTTGAGTTGGGCCGATAGTGATTTGCTTGATAAAAAAGCGGAGCAACCTTATTTTGAATTTGTAAAAGCACATTGGGTAAGTCAACTTGGCTCCATTGAAGCTTTTGATAAGGTACTTGAGTCAGGTCTGTATGAAATGGCAGAATCGCCGATAGAAATTAATTATAAAGGGGATCTTTCAAGTTTGAACTCCGGAGTAACAAAACCTGGATCCGGTGAATATGAAATTTCTATTCTTGAGAGTGTTGGGATAGGAAATGGTCTATACGGTAATAACCCATGGTTAATGGAAATGCCCGATCCGATTACGCGTTGTTCATGGGGAAATTACTTGCAAGTTCCTATTCACTTTAATGGAGTAAATGACTTTACCTCTATTCAAGGAATCCGTGACGATGGAGCGCTACTCAATGTAAATATCGGAGAGAAAGGAGAAACAGCCTTACCTGTATTTAGACAGTTTGGTTTAATGGATGGTACATTGAGTATGACTCTAGGTTATGGCCGCACGATGGCCGGACCAGTAGGAAGTGGATTTGGACATAGCATGTATCCTTACCTGACAGAAAAGGATGGTTTGACCCAGTATTTCAATGACAAAGTATCCGTAGGCAAGGCCACGGGTGAAAAAGAAGAGCATTTTGCCTGTGTTCAATATCATCATACTTTTGGTATTAAAGATCTTGATAAATCTGGCAAAGAAATAAATGCAGACGAAGCTGCTCTAATCTCAGATGATTGGAAAGGTATTACTTCTGGTTTCCAAGGTGCGTTGACGGATCGCTCGATAGTCTATTATACACCACTGCATGAAAAAGATGAATTTGTTAAAGAGCTGAAGGAAAAACGCGAAGAAGCTGAACATCTGAATCAACAGACCTTGTATCCATACGATAAGTACAAGGCCGAGAAATATGATCAAGGTCATCACTGGGAACTTTATATCGATACCAATAAGTGTACAGGATGTGCAGCATGTACCATTTCCTGTATGGCAGAAAATAATGTTCCGATTGTCGGAAAAAGAGAAGTAAGCCGACACCATGAGATGACTTGGTTGAGGATAGATAGATACTATTTTGGAGATGCTAAGAATCCCAATACGTTCTATCAACCCATGATGTGTCAACAATGTGATAACGCACCTTGCGAAAATGTATGCCCGGTCAATGCTACTAATCACAGTTCCGAGGGGATTAACCAAATGGCTTATAACCGTTGTATCGGGACGAGGTACTGTGCGAATAACTGTCCTTATAAAGTAAGGAGATTTAACTGGTTGGATTATACTACAGCAGATTTGTTTAGACCAAACGAACCAGTGGTCGCACAAGAAGAACTTCCATTTGGAGCGGATTCCCTCTTCCGAATGATTCTTAATCCGGATGTGACCGTACGATCAAGAGGAGTTATAGAAAAGTGCTCGTTCTGTGTCCAACGTATTCAGGAAGGGAAACTCAATGCTAAAATCGAAGGACGTAGACTTAAGGATGGAGACATCAAGACTGCTTGTCAAACAGCTTGTCCGACAGGTGCTATTGTCTTCGGTGATCAAAACAATGAAGAGAGTGCGTTAACTAAGCTTAAAGAGAATCCGTTGACTTATTATGTTTTGGAAGAAATAGATGTTCGACCTACTGTCGCATATCGAGCGAAGGTCCTCCATACGGAAAAGGTAGACCCTGCATTATAAATAGAAATCTATTAATCGAATAAGAGAAAAGATAAACGAAGAATATGGGATCAATAATAGTCTCTAAATTTAGACAAACCCTCATTACAGGGGACAAGACTTATCACCAAATCACGGAAGACCTTTGTCGACCGACTGAGAAAACGCCCGGTCTGGCATGGATACTCGCTTTTATAGTCTCTGTATCCGTATTGTCTTTTGGTTTGTTTGCTATAGGATGGACCATCTACTATGGTATCGGTACCTGGAACTTAAATCGGACCATCAACTGGGGGTGGGATATTACCAACTTTGTATGGTGGATTGGTATCGGGCATGCAGGAACTTTGATTTCAGCTATTTTGCTCATTTTTAGACAATGGTGGAGAACCGGGGTGAATAGAGCGGCTGAGGCAATGACGATCTTTGCTGTTATGTGTGCAGGGCTCTTCCCAATGATACATATGGGTCGAATTTGGAATGCCTTTTTCATATTCCCTTATGTCAATACGAGGGGACCGGTATGGCCCAACTTTAACTCTCCCTTGTTGTGGGATGTATTTGCCATTAGTACATATTTTACCGTTTCTATTTTATTCTGGTATACAGGGTTAGTTCCTGATTTTGCAACTATTCGAGATAGAGCAAAAGGAATAAGAAAATATTTATATAATGTAGCCTCTTTTGGATGGACAGGTTCTGCAAAGCATTGGCAGAGATGGGAATCATTATCCTTGGTATTAGCCGGTTTGGCGACGCCTTTGGTATTGTCTGTTCACACGATCGTATCTTTTGACTTTGCAACTTCAGTTATTCCCGGGTGGCATACCACTATTTTTCCGCCCTATTTTGTTGCAGGTGCTGTCTTTTCAGGGTTTGCTATGGTATTAACATTGATGCTTATAGCGAGAAAACTGCTGAAATTAGAGGATTATATTACTCTGGAGCATATCGAGTCTATGAACAAGGTTATTCTATTGACAGGTAGTATCGTAGGTGTAGCTTATTTGACGGAGTTATTTATCTCATGGTATTCCGGATATGTATATGAGCAATTTGCCTTCTTCAATCGGGCAACTGGTCCTTACTGGTGGTCCTATTTTGGAATGATGTTTTGCAATGTGGTATCTCCTCAGTTTTTCTGGTCTAAGAAGCTACGTCGCAATATAACATTTACCTTTTTCCTCTCAATTTTGATAAACATCGGGATGTGGTTCGAGCGATTTGTAATTATTGCCACAACCTTAGCTCGGGATTATTTACCTTCCAGTTGGAGTTATTATTCTCCAACCTGGGTAGAAATCGGGATATATTTAGGAACTTTCGGACTATTCTTTACTTTCTTTTTGCTCTTCACAAGATTAGCTCCTGTAGTTGCTATTGCCGAGATTAAGCACGTTTACCAATACGTAGCTAATCAATTTCGAGATAGAAATAATGTGTGGCATGGCCATGATTTTGATCATCCAGAGGATATACATTCCCATGAACAGGATGACGCTGGTTCAGAAACTGAAGCCCCGGTACAACAGCAATTATCAGGGGGAACAATTAAAGATGACTTGAAGAAAATTGAAGGAATCGGGCCTAAGGTCGAGCAAGTCTTAAATGCTGGAGGAATTCATACATTTGCACAGCTTGCCCAGACTGATCCACAGCATATTCAGCAGCTACTGGATGAAGCCGAAGGTCACTTCGCTGGAAATATCCCTGATTATTGGCCGGAACAAGCTGCTCTAGCGGCAGCTGGAAAGTGGGAAGAATTACAAGAATGGCAAGATAAGCACAAGCACGGTAGAAAGTAAGTAGTGTATTTTTTATAAGGAATTAATTAAAATCATAATAAATGTCTAAGAAAGTTATTTACGGATTGTATGACTCGGAGCATGGACTCTTTGATGCTATAAAGAAGGCTAAGCATGAACATATCGAGATAGATGATGTGTTTACACCGTTTCCGGTACATGGACTTGATCCATTACTAGGTTTGGAGGAATCACGCTTGCATATTGCAGGATTTGTCTATGGTTTAACCGGCTTCTTAGTTGCTTTTTTGGGAATGACGTGGGTATCTACTGTAGATTGGCCCAACATTTTTGGTGGTAAGCCCTATTGGTCTGTTCCCGCCTTTGTACCTATTATGTTTGAATCTACAGTACTTTTTGCTGCAGTTGGAATGACAGTGACGTTTTATGTGGTTAGTGGAATGGGCCCCGGCATAAAAAACCCAATATTACATCCCCGAATTACGGATGATAAATTTTGTATTTCTTTTAATACAGCAGAGGTAACAGAGGAAAAAGCCAATGCATTTTTTACCTCTACCGGTGCAGAAGAAGTAGGAGTTAAAGAAATATAAATGACATGTCGGAGTGTTTATTTCGACAGGACGTATTGATTATAAGAAGTAAAAACAACAACAATTAGCACCTAATTTAACAGGAGTACTTAGCAATAAAAAAACTAACGGATGAAGATTTTTAAAGACTATATTAAAGCAGCCTCTTTGTACGTGATTGTATGGGGAGTCCTCATAGGGATGTTGTCCTCATGCCAACCTGGTGTAAATAAAACAGGATATGAGTATATGCCGGATATGGCACATAGTATCGCTTATGAAGCGAACTATAACTCGTACTATTCTCTTAATCAATTTGTGTCTGAAAAAGAATATCGAAAGTATGCCATGCCCAAAAAAGCAGTAAAGGGGACTCGTTCTCAAGGTCAAGATCTCTATCTTTATCCCAATACAGATGCTGGTAGAGAAAAAGCGATGGAGGAGATCATTATGGCAAAGACTCCGATAACAGATAAGGCGCTTGCGAACGGAAAGTACTTATATAATATCTACTGTGCCATTTGCCATGGAGAAAAAGGCAATGGAGAAGGGTATCTTGTACGAGAAGATGGTGGTAAGTTTCCAGCTCAACCAGCTGATTTTACGCTTGATAAATTTGTGAATTCCACTAATGGCAGATTCTATCATGCCATAAAATACGGTAAAAATGTAATGGCCGGTTATGGGGATAAGTTGGGAGTATCAGAACGATGGGATGTGATACATTACATCAGATCCTTACAGGCCAAGGCCAAAAGCAAGGAATATTCTTCAAAGAAAAATACTCTGAACAATTGGGCAATCCCTGCCGCTGAAATGAAAAACAGCTCAGAGCATTAAACAAAAATGAATTTGTTCTTAGATTAATTAAGCAAACAAGAAACAGATAAATATAATGAATACGTTTACACTTAAGGGAAAAGAAAGAAATGTACTCTTTGGAATGATGGCCATTGGCTTAATTTCTATGATCCTAACCTATATGACAGATTCACTGCCGGGTAAGGCCAGATTTTGGTCAAATTTTTTGCATGAATCTCTGTTTTTTACCGGTATTGCTACCATGGCACTTTTTTATCTCGGTACGGGTCTAGCTGGTTATGGAGGATATATGAGTGTTTTCAAGAGAGTATTAGAGGCGATGATGTTGCAGCTTAAGTTGGGAATTGCTTTCTTCCTCATACTTATTATTGGTATCTATATGAAATGGCATCATTTGTACCTATGGGCCGATGAGACTTTTGTCTCTCAGGATAAGGTATTGATGGGAAAATCCGGCTTTTTAAATCCTAATATGTATACATTATTTACTATACTTGCCTTAGGAGTATGGTTTTTCATGGCTTCACGTATTCGAAAACTCTCTCTTCAGGAAGATGCTCAGGGTAAGTTTAGCGATTATCGATTTGCGAGGAAGATGATGGGACTTGGGGCTGTTTCGTTAGCGCTTATCGGATATCTAAGTGCCGTTGGTATATGGCAGTGGCTGATGTCATTGGATCCTCATTGGTATAGTACTTTATTTGCTTGGTATACAGGAGCAAGCTGGTTTGTCGCCATGCTGTGTTTATTGGTGTTGCTACTGTTGTATCTCAAGTCACAAGGATATATGCCCTATTTTACGAAAGAGCATATGCATGATATTGGAAAATTCATCTTTGGAATAAGCATATTTTGGAGTTATTTATGGTTCTCCCAATACATGTTGATATGGTACGGTAACGTCGGTGAAGAGACCATTTATTTCAAGGCCAGAGTGGATCATTATCCTGTTCTCTTCTATGGAAATTTGATCATCAATTTTGTAATACCGTTTTTAGTCTTACTCCCTAATACAACTAAGCGCTTCAAGGGGACAATGGTATTTATCTCTATTTTGTTACTCTTAGGGCATTGGATTGACTTATTTTTAATGGTTAAGCCAGGGGTATTGCACACCGTACAGGAATTGTCTGGAGCGCATGAGACGATAGGAGAACATGGGGCTCATGAAGTAACGCAAGCAATAAGCGGCTTTACCTTGCCGGGCTTTTTGGAACTAGGTACATTTATTGGCTTCTTAGGCTTTTTTGTATATATGACATTTAGAGATCTTAGTAAGGCTAGTTTGGCGCCGATGAATGATCCATATATAGAAGAAAGTATCCATCATCATGTGATATGATGAATAATTGTAGGTGATC
>JALSTN010000224.1 GCA_026983735.1 Saprospiraceae bacterium
ATTGCCTATAAGAAGCAACCCATACAGTTGAGAGGAGGCCCAAAAATTACTTGGGGTATTCGCAGAATCAAAGCAGATAGTGTTTGGTTGATGGGTATCCGGGGAAAAGGCGTCGTTGTCGCTGGTCAGGATACAGGCTATAAATGGGACGTCGATGGAATAAAAGATAAGTATAGGGGATATGATGGCCAGGACGTCGATCACAATTTCAATTGGCATGATGCAATCGTGGAGTATAACCCGAATCTGGGAGATAGTGCCAATGTTTGTGGCCTTAACCTTCACGCCCCGTGTGACGATCATGGGCATGGGACACATACCATGGGAACTATGGTAGGAGAAAATGATACACTACTGTACGGAGTGGCACCCGAGTCCAAATGGATCGGTTGTCGTTGTATGGAGCGTGGATGGGGCAAACCCTCGAGTTATATTGACTGTTTTGAATGGTTTATAGCCCCCACGGATACCAATGGTATGCATCCGGATCCCGCTATGGCCCCTCATGTCATCAACAACAGCTGGGGTTGTCCACTCAATGAAGGATGCAATCCGGACAATTTCGATATCATGAATAATGTAGTCAATAACGTCAAAGCAGCTGGTATCGTCGTCGTCGTCTCTGCAGGAAACGATGGCCGTGGTGGATGTTCGACTATCCGAAATCCCGCCGCGATATACGAAAGCAGTTTTAGTGTAGGAGCACTCCATCCCAATGATACGATAGCAAACTTTAGCAGTCGCGGACCTGTACGCTCTGATAGTAGTCATCGGACTAAACCCGATATTACTGCTCCCGGAGTGCGTGTCTTATCTCAAGTGCCTGATGGATCTTTGAGATCCTGGGGAGGAACTAGTATGGCAGGTCCTCATGTAGCAGGTGTAGTGGCGTTAATGATTTCCGCCAATCCACTATTGGCCGGACAGGTAGATGTTATTCAGAATATCATTAGCTCTACAGCCCGACGAAAGTTTTCACCTGTCGACAGCTGTGATGTAGATCCAATGTCTATACCCAATAATGTCTATGGCTATGGAGTAATCAATGCACTGGCAGCCGTACGCAAAGCATTGGAATGGAAATCTACCTCCACCCGACCTAGTTTGCATAACGATATCCTTGTGTCACCCAATCCCACAAAAGGCCTATTGAAATTTGAGTCGATTTCGTCGGACCTGATTATTCATTCCATTCGGTTTTCCACTCTGAGCGGACAAGCTTTGAAAATCACACCTTTTTTCAAGGAGGATACCCAATGGAACTTTGATTTTACTACTCTCCCAAGGGGTATTTATTTATATAAAATAACTACCCCTTCAGGTATATCAAACGGCCGATTTGTTAAAATCTAACATAACTCGGTCCTTGAAGGTATTATAGCATCAAAACCATGGCATAAGTGACAAGTACTTAGAGACGATTACGCTTTTAAATAGAATAAAAGGGGTAGAGTATCGATTCAGAATCAATGATTTTGCTTAAAGAGGAGTAAGGCCAGAAAGTATAAAACATCAATGCCCCTTCTACCATCCTACAATCGGCATCCCTTGTTCTTCCCTCAGAAACGCCACTATACCATTTTCATTGGATCGACATATTTTTCAAATTCCTCCTCTGTAAGATACCCTAACGCTAAGGCAGCTGCTTTGAGTGTGGTATCTTCTTTATAAGCTTTTTTGGCGATTTCAGCCGCTTTGTCGTAACCCAAAACCGGATTTAAAGCCGTGACCAACATAAGGGAGTTATCCAGGTGCTCCTTTATCCTTTTTTTATTGGGCTGTATACCTACGATGAGTTTATCCGTAAAACTAACGGCTGCATCGCCGATTAAGCGAGCCGACATTAGAAAGTTGTAGATCATCATAGGCTTAAATACATTGAGCTCGAACTGTCCATTCATACCCCCTGCCGTTACGGCAACATCATTGCCTATCACTTGAGCAGCTACCATTGTCAAGGCTTCTGCCTGTGTGGGATTAACTTTCCCGGGCATGATAGAAGATCCGGGCTCATTGGTCGGTATGATAATCTCCCCGATACCTGACCTCGGACCGGACGAAAGCATGCGAATATCATTGCCGATCTTCATCAGAGCTACAGCTGCTGTTTTTAATGCACCATGAGCATAAACGATAGCGTCATGAGCCGCCAAAACAGCAAATTTGTTAGGTGCAGTGACAAAGGGATATCCGGATATCTTAGCTATATGATCCGCCACTAATACAGCGTATCCCTCGGGTGTGTTCAGTCCTGTTCCAACAGCCGTGCCCCCCAAGGCTAATTCCTTAAGAAAATCTAAAGAGTGCTCTATCCCCTTCATCGCCATATCCAACTGTGCGACATATCCGGAAAATTCCTGCCCTAAGGTCAGTGGAGTAGCATCCATAAAGTGCGTTCGGCCTATCTTAACATATGCATGGAGCTCCTCTGATTTTACCTCTAGTGCATCTCTCATTTTTCGAAGACCCGGAAGCGTGATTTCCATTAAAGCCGTGTATGCAGCTATGTGCATAGCAGTGGGAAAAGTATCATTGGAAGATTGAGACTTATTAACATCATCATTGGGATGGAGAATTTTATCGGCATCCGTGAGGGCTCCCCCTTTCAAAACATGTCCGCGATTGGCTATGACCTCATTGACGTTCATATTGGACTGCGTCCCGGATCCCGTTTGCCATACGACAAGAGGAAACTGATCGTCCAATTTGCCAGCTAAGATTTCATCCGTTACCTGATCGATTAAATCCCGTTTTTCTTCCGAAAGAACACCCAACTCAGCATTGGTTTTCGCCGCTGCTTTTTTCAATATGGCAAAAGCACGGATAACCTCAGGAGGCATCTTTTGTCCTCCGATTTTAAAGTTTTCAAAAGAGCGCTGAGTCTGTGCTCCCCAATATTTATCAACAGGAACCAATACGGGGCCAATAGAATCTTTTTCTGTTCTGTATTTCATGATTTGTATTGTTTATTTTGTATTTTTATAATATTTCAATATATTTTACTAATATTTCATATTTTTACAAATTAATATTTCTAATAAATATTATTATTCAATTGTTCTCAATATATAATATTGCATTTTTCGCATTCTAAATTTCTACTTTGGTAGGTGATTTAAGTCTCCTCCATGAGGCTACTCATCTACGTACACTATAGGAGAGAACTACTTCTTCTGTTCATGAGAATAACGAAGCAGAAGCGAAACAGTTGCAGGAAACCTGCGTTATATTGATTATAAATTGCAACCTTATTAATAAACTGTAAAAACAATAAATTATGGCTTTCAAATTACCTGATTTACCCTATGGATATGGAGATTTAGAACCCTATATCGACACCTGTACCATGCTGATTCATCACACCAAGCACCATGCCGGTTATACCAATAATGTCAATAAAGCCATTGCAGGTACGCCTATGGATGATATGAGTATTGAAGCGCTACTCGCAGCCTGTGATGGAACCAATACAGCTGTCCGAAATAATGGCGGTGGATATTACAATCACGCTTTATTTTGGACCATTATGTCTCCCAATGGGGGGGGCCAGCCTTCCGGTGCACTAGCAGAGGCTATCAATAGCGCTTTTGGCTCCTTTGATCAGTTTAAAGATGCCTTCTCCGCTGCTGCCAAAACACGTTTTGGCTCCGGATGGGCATGGCTCATCGTCAACGCAGATGGCCAATTGGAAGTGTGCTCCACCCCTAATCAGGATAATCCACTAATGTCTTTTGCCGGATGTTCACAGGGAACACCTATTTTGGGATTGGATGTATGGGAACACGCGTATTATCTCAGATATCAAAATCGCCGCCCTGCCTACGTCGAAAATTTCTTTAACGTGGTCAACTGGGATGAGGTGTCCAATAGATATCAAGCAGCCAAATAAAAACCTGTAATATCGAGAAAAAGCATCCCTTTCTTGTATTGGGATGCTTTTTTTGTTAATTCTACAAAATAAATCTTTCGAGCGGGTGTGTCGTACCGGTATATTCAGGATTTAATCTTTATTACGGCTTTCTGCAGTTTGCGCAGTATTCTTCGTGCGGCCATCTTGTCCGCACTTTTGCCTCGATACAATCCCTTCACCGGATCCAATACATGATGTCGAAGTACAAAGCCGGGAAAAGGAGAATTAAAGCCCTGTCCATCTCCATCTCTTAGAAAAAACGCGTCCATACTTTGCTCAGGAGACAAGCCGGGGCGCGCCACTATGATCGACGTTTCTGCCTGAATATCTGATCTTGCTTTCCCCTTGAGGTCTATAAAAAGTCCTGACCGCTTCCCGTGTTTTAACAGTATCCAAGACGTATCGTAAGCCAAAAGAATGCGATGAAAAGGATAGTTGTTCACAAATTCGGAAGCAAACCCCTCCAATTCTTTATTTCTTCGCAACAGGGTTTGCGCTTTTCTCTTAATGAGATTCTTCCTGTCGCGCGAAGAGATATTTTCTCTAGATAAAAGGGTATCAATAGCCGCTAGCTTCTTTTCATAGGAGGGCAAAATAAGAACAAAAGTGCCCGTCTCCAATATTTGTACCGCCTCTTCTGCCGACCGAGAACGGATTTCTTGCCCCCACAATGAGACATACACAGTCATACAAAAACCAAATATAAATAATCGAGTCATAGAACATCTATTTAATAGGAGTGATCCATAAGAAATATTCCATACGTCCCGCCGTGGTGTATTGCTTGTTGAGATTGGGGATATCAGCCGGTTCTCCTGTAAAATAATCAATCATAGGAAGATCTTCCGGAACTTTTGTCGTGTATTGGAAGATGTAGTGTCGATCCTCTAGGTTCATGGAGTAAATCATACGATGCTTCCCCGATTGTCTCATAAATGCGACTACTGTCCCTCCACTGTTTGTCGTAAGCGGCACATATTTAGCCCCCTCCATTGCCGGATGTTGATGTCTCAACTCAAATAGCTTAGTAAATAAAGGCGCTCGTATATAGCTGTACCAAGGAATGACTGTTTTTTCACAACAAGGTAAAGCATTGCTCAATCCGGCTTCCTGACCATTCATCACCAAGGGAACACCATCCAATAAAACCGTCAAAATAGATAGCATCTTGGTACGATTGCCGATGCGATCTCTTAAGGGGCCTTTTGTCGTATTCAGCTGGTAGTTGGTGATATAATTCATAAACAAATGTTCACCACCGGGTAACTCCTTCCGCCATTTCATATAGGACTCCAATTCTAATCCTCCCTTTCCCTCTTTAGCCATGTCAAGCAATATGTCATAGAGCTTAGTGGACATTAACATATCAAAACCCGCTTCAAATAATTGTGGATCTTCCACGGTCGCAATCCCCAACAATGGACGTTTTGTCTCCAGTTCCTCCCAGATATCCGTCCAAAACCACTCCGGCACCTCTTTGGCGTGAAAACAACGATAACCATCAATTCCTATCTCATCGACCCAATAGTGCATAGCATCCTTTATCTCAGAACACATATCCTCATTGTCATAGTCGAGTACCCCTTCTTTTGAAGAGGCAGAAGAAAACCATTCCGGGTGCTTAGACTTCCAGATGTGATCGGGAGCTGTATGCTCGGGTTCCCAGTCTAACACCACGTGCATACCCATTTGATGTGCCTTATCTACCATCTCTTTAAATGCCCCTACAGAACCAAATTCATGGTTGAATGACCTATAGTCTCTTATGGAATATACCTCAGCTAAGGGTCCTCCGGGGTGCTCCTCACTCAGTGAATATACCGGCAAAAATACAAGGATGTCCACACCCATCTCCTTCAATCTCGCCAATTGATCGCTAAAAGCCGCTACTGTACCTTCTTTGGTAAACTGACGAAGATTAACCTCATACGCATTGGCCCTCTTTACCCATTTTGGTATTTTAGATGTAGAAGAGGCCATAAGGGTATGAAATGGCAGAAAAGCGATAAAGAATATAGAATACAGGGCTATTTTGTAAGGGATTTTTTTCATATCTTTAAAAATTTCTAATAAATTGATAATAAATGTATTGTAAATTTTCTGCAGCTATGGAACCGCTGCGCTCTAGCAGGATTGGATTCCCTCAACTCCTTTTTACAAGATCATCCCTCGAACTGCCTCCCCCCATCGAACGTATCCCAGCCCTTTGACCTAGGTATTCACTCTATTTTATCGGGAGGAATATCAATCTGTATTCAAGGGCTTCTGCTTTGTATTTGATCGAGTTAATAAAGGGAGCTTAGAACTATTTTTCTCCCCTTTCAACCAATACACCCCGAGATAAACCAATGGAGTATCCAATATCGCAAAGAGCATCTTAAACAAGTAGTACGGCACAGCTAAATCTATCAAGAACGATGCCGTAAATTGTGGCGTAACCTTGTAAAATGCAATGAACATAAACAAAGCCGTGTCAATCAATTGAGAAACCATCGTCGATAGATTATTTCTCAACCACAACATCTTACCCCCGGTCTTTTTCTTCCACCAATCAAAGGCGAACGCATCGTGCATTTGCGACATCACAAATGCCACGATGCTCGCGACCAATATCCGCATAGAACTCCCAAATATGATCTTATAACTCTCGTCATATGTATACCTGGGATGTGGATCCAATGTCACAAACAATCCCGTAAACGCAAAAATAAAAATAAGTGATATAATCCCGCCTACGATAAAATGTTGAACTGTCTTTCTTCCGTAAACTTCCTCTACGATATCCGTAATCAAAAAGGTAAGCGGGGCCATAAAAATAGCCACTGAGACAGATACCCCAAAGAGATTGACAATCTTACCTCCCAATAGATTCATCCCTACTAAAAGTGCGATAAACAACGCGTAGAGTATTTGTAGTTTTTGGTTATTCATGCTTTGATCAAATTGTCTCTTTATCGGTAATTATCGGAGCGTAAATATCTTCTCTTGGGTCAATAAACATCTCCTCATACCTCTCCTGCGTAGTAAACTGTACTCCTGCTGCCCCTCGAATAATAACCAATGGCGTCTGCTCATCTCCTTCTCCCATACTCAATACTCCTATGGCTGCCAGTGCATCTACTACATTGGACCTCGTCATCTCCAACTGCCGCCCAAAGATATCCTTTTTGCCTGAATAGCGTTTGTAGGGCTCAATCCCATAAAACCCTATCGAAATCCCCACTGTCCCTTTCCGCATCGGCAAGGGACTACTATCCGTCACTATAACTCCCAAATCCTTCAACCCAAATCTCGCTTTCATCCTCCGGCAAATCTCACGGGCAAAACGTTCCGGAGACTCAGGCCATAATATATAATACCCGTTTGCATTGCTCTTATCTATGCCAGCAGATGGCGTAATCGTACGATTCTTTATTGTTAAGGGCAAGGTTTTACCTTGGTATGAAATGGTAGACAAAATGCGATCCGCTTGCTCCCTTATTAGATGCATTTCATCTTCTACCTCACAAATAGCCTTGCACCTCCCTTGATGTATCGCTGCAATCTTGGAAGCGATTAAAAGAATATCCCCATTCTTCAAATCCGGAAAACTACCTTCAAAAAGATCCATAATGTCATCTTGAGGAGGGGATACTATTCGTGTTTTAATCGGGATGATCTCCATTTGATTAGCTCATTTAAATATTCAACTTTCCAATGCCATAACCTCTATTCTGCCTTTGAGTTCATTTTATCCTCCATTTCATTGTGTGAACCCAAAATTGATGCGCTCACCCTTCCCTATTTAGCAATAAAATCCCATGGGATAGTTAAACCCCAATCATATAATAGACCAATATATCTTTGAACCTGTAGTGTGGGATTCAGACAAGAATTCTTAAGAACATTATTTTCCAAATCATTCCATGAAAAGTTATTCTTTACAATACACTATTATTTTTATCTACCCATGAATGCTAAATTATTGACTTCATTCAACCCTCATTTATTATTCCACTAAGGTACATTTTCTGGGGAACAATGACATGGAATTCGCCCAAGACCCCGTTTAAACAGCGGAAGGAACGACATCTGGAGCTTGTAAAAATATGGATTAAACCAAGGATTTAGATGGCTGACGTACCGTAGGAGTGGGCGATCGCCACTCGCTATGCTTGTTTCCCTTTGGGAGATCGAGACCTCGCTTCCAATAGATGTAGAACGCCCGTAGCCTACCTACTGCCATCGGGCATACATCTTGTAATTATCAGCCGTGCGAGTGATAAAAAACTTAAAATCGTCCGGGTCTAAGGGTTTTAACGGGCGCGCAGGGTTGCCGGCATAGACAAAACCCGACTCTAACACCTTGCCGGGCGGGACTAGGGTTCCTGCCGCGACAAGTGTGCCGGACTTTATTACGACATTGTCCATGATGATGGCACCCATCCCTATCAAAACTCTATCTTCAATCGTACAACCATGAATAATGGCATTGTGGCCGATAGAAACTTCATCTCCGATCTCAACCGGTGATTTTTGGTAGGTACAATGTATGATTGCGCCATCTTGAATATTGACAGAATGACCGATCTTGATATAATGTACATCCCCTCGAATGACAGCATTGTACCAGACGCTGCTATGATCGCCCAATACAACATCTCCGACAATTACCGCTGTCTCTGCCAGAAAACAATCTGTACCGATCTGAGGAGCTTTTCCTTCAATGGATTTAAGGAGTGCCATAGTAATTTAGATTTTGGTACGTTTCTTATTGGGATAGCTTGTCGAACTCAGGGGAGTAATGGTATATCCTCGGGCATTTAATAGCGGAAGTAATCCGTTATTGCCTGCCAGGTGTCCCGCTCCTACTGCAAATAACACCGGGCCTTCTCTCATAAACCGCTCCATTTTTGGTATCCAGTTTCTATTGCGATGAGACAAAATCACCTTACTCATTCGAGAATTTTCAGGCATTTCTGCATGCAAAATAGTCCAAAGTGTATCTATTTTTTGCTGGGCATAACATTTTTCCAAAACTCCTGAATCTTCATCGGAACCCTCCCGAACATATTGAACAATATTCAAGGCCTGTTCTCTATATGGGATACTATCGAAAAAACTAACTTGCTGTTTGATGGTCTCAAGTCCTTCTGACTTCATGTGATATTCTTTGGCGTATTTGTAGAGCTCCTTTTCATAGGACATATTTTTGACGTGAGATGAACGGTCGGATAAGGACTGAATTATTTCTAATAAAAAGAGGGGTTTGATACGTTCGATGAAGGGAATTTTCTTGTATTGGGACAAAATTGGAGCAACCTCCTCATATTCCTCCTTATTCAGCAACATGGAAATCGTAGTATCGTTTTTCATTAGAAACTTGGGCAAAGCGGACAAAATATAAAGTGGATTAGACATTTTATCCATATCTATTTCAAATACCATCTTGTCTGCCTTAGATATTGCTTCTTCCATGCCATTGGGCCAAAAGAAGTTTTCAGAATTTATCCTATGCATGGTCCCAAAAAGATATGAGGGTTGTTCCAATCCATTGCCCTCTATTTTCCACAACAATGCATCTGCCAATGGAATAGCCTCCACTTGTTCTACCATCGTGTATTTAGAGGAGGAACAACCGGTAAAAATCGCTAACACGAATGTCATTAAAGTGAAGGGGCTTAACCATTTCATATCTTTAAAATTTTCTAATAAATTGATAATAAATGTATTATAAAATTTCTGCAGCTATGTAACCGCTGCGCTCTCACATGAATTTTTTTAATTATCTTTCTGTGTGAATTTATAATTAATAAAATTCATGTTCGTTTCATATCTTTAAAATTTT
>JALSTN010000225.1 GCA_026983735.1 Saprospiraceae bacterium
GATCCATCTGCGACTTCTGCGGCAATGAATACATTCTTAGGGTTAATCGGGGAAACCGATAATTCCATTCGACGCACTTCTGAAGAAGATACGGACATCACTTTATTCCACGTCTTCCCTCCATCAGTAGACTGAAGGATTCCTCTTCCATTCACTGAGGCATATTGGGTATTGAAATTCCCCGGTGTAAACACAACTTGTTGGATAACCGTTCCGGTCTCTTGATGGCTTTGGGTCCAAGTTTCACCACCATCTGTAGAGCGCATGATTTTAGAGACGAGCTGTTTTTCTTCATCGCCCACAAAGTTAGATACGGTGCATACTACCAGTTCATTTTCATCGTCAGGGTTGACAATGATACGCAAAATGTTTCTGAAATCCTCCGTGCTTAATGTAGACTTTATCGGTGACCACGAACTCCCTTTGTCGTTAGATTTCCACATTCCGCTACCATTAATCATTCGTCCATCAAACCCCTCTCCAGTCCCGGCATAAATAACTTGTGTGTTGTGAGGGGACATGGCTATAGTTGCTGTAGCAAGATTGGGAATGTCTGGAGTGAGATTTTGCCAATGTTCTCCACCATCTGTGGTTTTCCATACTCCCCCGCCTACACTTCCTGCATACCATGTTTGATGTGTCGGGTCGTCGGGATCAACTAGCAAGCCTCTAGTCCTTCCACCTACATTGCCCGGTCCGCGCTCCTTCCATTCTAGCTTTTCTCGGTATGAAATGTTATTTTCTTTGGCCTTTCTCCAGGCTTTTGTTATGTAACCGGGTGTATAATCCGGTCGGTCTTTTCCCTCTTGTGTTCGAATAAGAGTCTGATAGCGTTGGAAATACTCCGGTCCCTCCATCTTCGCCTTTTTATCGGACATAAATAAAGGGCCCGCAGAACCCACCGAGTTAGAAATAGTTCCTGAAGGGATAAACCTTCCTGCAATTACTACAAGAGCAATGAGAGTAATGTAATATAAAGAAGTCGTGTAAATGTTTCTCTGTTTCATGAGATGAAGTTTTTAGAGTTAGAATTGCGATTTGGTTTTCGATATTATATTGTATCTGTAAAGATAGGGATGTTCTTTAGTATTTATTTTTCGCGGGCGACTTATTTTTGATCGAACTTCTATCGTAGTATCTGATATCCATAGGACTTTACCTCCCGGGACCATATCTTCAAAGATTAACCTTTGGTCCTTTATTTGGAACAACTTATAGTGCAAGGTGTGAATTCGGTTATTTTTACCGAGCTTATTCTCTAGAATATCTATCCGGTAAGTCTTGGAAGAATTGTATATCGACATCGTGGATTGTTCCATGTCTGACATTACTTTCGAATCTGGTGCGGACTGAACCGTTACTGATTCTTGCTTGCTGCATTTACAAGCATTCATTAAGAAGATGAAAATACCCAAGCCTAGTGTTAAAAGAATTTTCATGAAGTTGAATATTTTTAAATTGAAAATAGTATAAAGATTCAATAACTATGTAACCGCTACGCTCACATTTATTTTAATGAACAGATGGGATGAGACCTTAGACCAAATGATGTATGTGACCAATATATTAGAAAAGTAATATATTATAGACCATTCCCCAACATGAATCTCCTACAATGAAGCTTATCCTACAAATCACATAAAAGTTGGTTCGTGTGGTAGAGAAAGAGAATATTTTCAAATGGATATTTTATTATTGGAGTTTTTCCGATAATACTGATATTATAAGTGATTTTCTATGTAATTTGTTGCAAGTTTCATTCATTAACTTTTGGAAATAAATATACACCGTTGATTAAATGTAAAAATGAACTCTGGAATAGGGATTGGGTGTCCTCAAAATGGCGTTTAGTCGATTTTACACCTATGTTTGTAGAATACAAAGAAACAATGGAAACAAAATACCCATAAAATGTTTCCAATATTGAATTTATTTCTTCCTTTGCACTTGCTTATGACTTTGGATAATAAAGAACGGGATATATTACTTCGGAGTGGAGTTTTCTTTATGAAAAACGGATTGAAGGCCCCTACAATGGATGATGTGGCTAGGGCTTTGCGTGTTTCTAAGAAAACTCTGTATAAGTATGTCAAGGATAAGAGGGATTTGATTACGCGATCGGTAGAAATACTGTTGGAGAAAGATAGGGAGGAAGTTTTATCCATTGTCCACAAAGAGATCAATGCTATCGATAAGGTATATTTGATCAATATGAAAGTGGGGATGAAGCTTAAGAATCTTCAACCTTCTGTTTGGTTTGATTTGCAGCAATACTTTCCGGAAGCAGCAGCTTGTATTAACAAACAGCGAGATGTGTTTATATATGACATTATCAGATCCATTCATAAGCAAGGTGTTGAGGAAGGGTTGTTCAGACCGAATTTGAATATAGAAATTTTGGCTAGACTGAATGTGATACTTATTCAGGCGATGTTTGACCCGAAGCAATTTCCGCATGAAAAATATTCATTTAGCCAAGTACACAGAGAGATATCCAACTACCATTTGAGAGGCATTGTCAGTCCAAAAGGTAAGGAATATATAGATGTATTAGTGGATAAAATTCGGCAAAAACAAATGTAAAAGGAGTTGTTCTGAAGGAGCCCTAGCTGCAAAAAAAGCATATGACTTGAAAAGTTAGGACTCATAATTGAAGAACAGAGTGTGTGTGTAGGATTTTATTTGAATCAAAGATTTATTTCAGAACGATACAGATAAAGTCTTCTAATTCGTATCTGATAAGGCATAAAATAGAAGTTAATAAATAGGTAAAATATGAAATACATCTCAATAGTACTTTGGATATGTATTCCAATGGTTGCTCTTCAGGCACAGAAACAATTCTCAGTCGAAGAGGCTATTTCATATGGAGTAACTCATCATGTAAAGGTCAAAAATGCAGAGCTCGATATTCGATCTGCGGAGAAAAAAGTAAGGGAAGTATTGGGTATTGGATTGCCTCATCTATCTGCAGAGGGACAATTCCAACATTTTATTAAGATTCCAACGACTGTTGTTCCTGCTAAATTTTTCAATCCCAATGCTCCGGATGATGCATTGGCCGAACTTAAGTTTGGGACAAAGTATAAATTAAATGGAGGTGCGACCTTATCCCAGTTGTTGTTCAATGGTAGTTATCTTGTAGGCTTGGAAGCTTCCAAAGCTTTTGCGAACACCACACGTATTATGAAAGAGAAGACGATTCAGGATATTCGACATGATATCGGAAGAGCCTATTATACGGTGCTTATGATCTCCGAAAATATAAAGGTTGTCAAAGAACAAATTGACTTGACTGAAAAGTTAAGAAAGGAGACTATGGTGTTGATTGAAGAAGGGATAATAGAGAAAAGTAGTGTGCGGCAATTAGACTTATCCCTTTTGCGCTTACAGGATGCGCTTACTGCCATGGAAGGCCAGCGTAGAGCTGCAAAAGCTGTTCTAAAGTTTAATATGGGTTACCCTATAAAGGAAAAGATTCTACTTACCAATGATTTAGAGCAAAAAGCATTGCAAGTTAGGACTCTGTTGCCCGAGGATAATCCTTCGTTCAGCAAAACTCCCGATATGCGACTTTTAGCCAATCAAGAGATGTTGCAAGCATTAAATATTAAAAATGCCAAAGCGGAATATTGGCCAGTATTGGCGGTATTTCTCAACTACTCCAATTCTGCTCAACGCAATTCATTTGATTTTTTCGATAAGAATGGCAAATGGTTTCCTACCGCTCTATGGGGGCTTAATCTAAGTATTCCCATATACAGTGGAGGGATGACCAAAGCAAAGATTTCCCAAGCAAGAATAGGCAGAACGAAAGTACAGAATAGTAAAATGTTATTGGATCAGTCCCTTCAATTGAGATGGACGACTGCATTGGAGGGATTTCATAGTGCAGTGACCTCCTTCGATCGAAAAGTGGAGGCCGTGAAAATAGCGGAGGAATTGTATGATTCTGCTAAAATTAAATTTAAAGAGGGGATTATGAGTAGCATTGAGCTTGACCAGACCTCAACCCAAAGGATTAAGGCCGAGGGTGATTTGATGATGGCTAGGTATAAATTGGTTGAAGCTCGGATGGAGTTGGATTATTTACTCGATAGATAACCATTTCATACCGAATAAATATAAAGGCAAAATATTGGCAAGAAGAGGGGATACAGCTCACTTGAAGAGTATTTTGGAAAATGATTAATAGTAGAACAAAATAATTAATGTGAGCATGCAGCGGTTCTATAGTTGCAATAAATTTATAAAATATTTGATTTCAATTTGTTAGAAATTTTTAAAGATATGCAAAAGTACTGGAAGATACAGGTTTTGACCCTCCTTATCCTAATGGTCGGAGCCTTGAATAGTTGTAATAAGAAGGAACAACAAAAAGAGGGAAACGAAACATCGGCTGAGCCGCACATCAGGAAGCCGGTCGTAACAACTCTGTCCTTGAAACCCATGAAATTTGATCATTTTTTTGAGGTCCAAGGGCGTGTTAAAGCGGAAAAAGATGTCCTGCTTGTCCCTGAGGTTGGCGGAAGAATTACGGCATTACCCGTCCGTGAAGGTCAGAGGGTTAAACGTGGTGCTCTAATTGCGCGCTTTGACAACTCCGTAGTAAATGCCAGTGTTGCTGAACTGGAGACGCAGCTGGAGAATGCTCGATTTATGTATGAAAAGCAAAAGCGACTTTATGATAAAGGGGTAGGGACGGAAGTGGCTCTTAATGCTGCAGAAACTCGATGGCATGCTCTTGAAAAATCCATAGCACGCGTCCATACTCAAAAACGAAAATTTGCACTGTATGCTCCTTTCTCAGGGTACATTGAAAAGGTATTCCCCGTAGTAGGACAGATAGCAGGTCCTCCGTCTCCTATCGTTCATCTCGTTAATTTACACCAATTGAAGGTAAAGGCGACGATAGCTGAAGTGTATTTGAAAGGTCTTAAAGAAGGGACAGCTGTCAATCTGTTTTTCCCTGCACTTGATTTAACTATACGAGATTTAAAAATTAATAGGATCGGACGGATTGTGGATCCGACGAATCGGACCATTGATGTAGAAGTCAATATCCCGAACCCTCCGTCAAATCTTCTGCCCAATCTTATGGCGGTACTCCGAGTGAATGATTATTCAAATCCCGAGGCAATTGCCATTCCTACAAGAGCTGTCCTCAAGGATTTTAAGGATAAGGCCTATGTATTTGTTCTTGAGGACTCGGGTCTGGTTAAGAAGCATTATGTGAAGTTGGGTAAGCAGTACAATAATCGGATAGAGGTAATGTCCGGTCTTAAGCCCGGAGATCAACTTATTCTGAGAGGAGCACGCTCTATAGCAGAAGGGGATCAAGTAGAAGTCAGAAACAACAACCAATAATAGAGCATTTATAAAATGGGTAATAAAACATATAAAGGTTTTACGGAGTTTGTTTTAACTACACTTTCTGTAAAAAATTCAAAGACGGTATACCTTATCATTGCCATGATCATTATCGGTGGGATAAGTGCTTATTTTAGTATGCCCAGAGAGGCATTTCCGGAAATTGAAATACCTACGGTATTTGTCTCTGTGCCTTATCCGGGAAACTCTCCTGAAATCATCAGAGATAAGATTATTCGACCACTGGAGCAGAAACTTAATAAGGTAAATGATATCAAAAAGCTTAAAGCTACTGCCAAACAGGATATTGGCTTTATGGTTGTAGAGTTTGAAGTTGGGGTAGGGGCAGATGAAGCTAAGAGAAGAGTCGAAGATGCAGTGTCAGAAGCGCAAGCGGATAAAGAATTTGCACGGGACCTACCTGCAGAGCCCACGGTGGCTAAAATGGATGTCAATGAGATTCCAATTATCAATATTAATGTGTCCGGGGACTATCCGGTCTCGTTCCTAAAAGAAAAAGCAGAATTCTTGAAGGACAAGCTAGAATCCGTACAAGAAATTAATGAGGTTAATATCCGTGGGGTTCAAGATCAAAAAGTGAAAATCGAGATTAGAAAACACGATGCAGAGGATAAGGGGGTGAGTTTTAGAGACATTGAGGGGGCGCTTCGCAATGATAATCTGGCTGTAGGTGCCGGGTCATTGCTTATCGATGGGGTAAGCCATTTTGTTATGATTGATGGTAAGATGCATTCGATGGAAGATCTTAGCCAACTAATCGTTAAGCATGAAAGAGGAAAAGATATCAAATTGTCCGAAGTGGCAGATGTGAGTTTTGGGGATATTGATGTGTCTAGCTATGCTCGTCAGAATGGGGATCCTGTTGTAATGTTGGATATTAAAAAAAGAGCGGGTGCTAATATTATTCGCGCTGTTGACCAAGCGAAGGAAATCGTGACCGCAGCTATGGGAAAGGAAATTCCGGAAGATGTCGATATCATCTATACCAATGATTTTTCTACCAAAATTCGTTCTCAGGTGAGCAATTTAGAGAACTCGATTATATCCGGTGTATTGCTCGTCGTTGGTGTACTTTTGTTTTTCCTTGGATTGCGCAATGCACTCTATGTCGGGATTGCCATTCCCTTGTCGATGTTTATGTCCTTTATCTTACTGCACACTTCAGGAGTGACACTTAATATCATGGTGCTATTTTCACTAGTAATGGCCTTGGGAATGCTAGTGGATAATGGTATTGTGGTAATTGAGAATATTTATCGGTTGATGGAACATGAAGGGATGTCTAGAAAACAAGCGGCGATATATGGAGTAGGGGAGGTGGCATGGCCTATTATAGCATCTACGCTTACTACACTTGCAGCCTTTGTCCCCTTGATTATGTGGCCTGGAATGATGGGAAAGTTTATGTTCTACTTACCGTTAACCTTGATTATTGTCCTCGGTTCTTCTTTGTTTGTCGCCTTGGTGATAAACCCAGTGCTGGCTGCTTATACGATGAAATTGGAAGAGCGTGTACCCAGTGCGCGCAAAGCTTTAAAACAACTTTTACTTTTTGTTTCTCTAGGTATAATAGCGCTTGTGTTGCATAAGATATGGTTGAGTAATTTATTGTTTATTGCAGCTGTTTTTGTGTTGGTCCAAGCCTTCTTGTTTTACCCTCTATCTCAAGTGTTTCAACAGAGGTTTTTGCCATGGCTTGATAGGTTCTACAATCGCTTTCTAGAGAAAACCTTTAAAGGGAAACGACCAATATGGGTTGTGATAGGGACTTTTCTACTTTTATTTATGTCTTTTGTCCTCTTTGGGTTTTTTCCTCCCAAGGTTTCTTTTTTTCCAAATGTAGAACCTAATTTTTTTAATATTTTCATAGAACTTCCCATCGGAACGGATATTGATGTAACCAATAAAACGGCCAAGGAAGTTAGTCATATCGTACATGGCGTGCTTCAGCAAAATGGATGGGATACTGTACGATATGTTAAAGAAGTCGTAGTGGACGATACCACTTTTAGATATGATACCATCCCATTTGTCGAAACCGTTATCGAACAAGTGGGCAAAGGGACAGGGGATGATATGGCGGGGCCACAGTTCGGAGAGACCCCCAATAAAGCGAAAGTTACTGTGGTATTTGCAGAGGCGTCTTACCGCAAGGACAATCATACTGCCGATGTCTTGAAAGAAGTAGAGAAGGCGCTGGAGGATTGGCCCTATGCTGATGTGACAATAACCATTGGGAAAGAGCGGAGAGGCCCTCCTCAAGACCCACCGATTAATATCGAATTACAAGGAGGTACTTCCTATACCCAATTAGTCAAAATGGCCGGTAAAATCCAACATTTTTTTCATGTAAATGCAGTAGATGGAGTCCAAGAGTTAAGAGCAAACGTAAAACTCAATAAGCCTGAAATTCGCATCCAATTGGATCGTGAGTACCTTCGAACTTTAGGGATGAGTACAGGTCAGATTGCTTCTACTATCAGAACGGCTCTATTTGGTAAAGATGTATCGACTTACGATACAGGGGAAGACACCTATGATATCAATCTTAGATTTGCCAAGGATTACAGAGGGGACTTGGATCAGCTGCTAGATCAGAAAATCATGTTTATGAATAAGCGGGGGAGAAAGCTCAGCATCCCGATACGCTCCGTTGTTAAAAAGGCGGATATCTCTTACAATTACTCCTCCCTCGAACGCTTGAATATGGAGAATACAGTTACCCTGTTCTCTGATGTACAAGAGGGCTTTAATGAAAACGAAGTTATTGATAAAGTTAAGATGGAAATGCGCCGATTTCTGAATACAGTGGATGGCCAAGAATTACAGGATGAGGGTATTCGCTATAAATTTACAGGCAAATTGGAGCAACAAAATAAAGAAATGGCCTTCCTTAGTAAGGCATTACTAATCGCAATGTTCTTGATATTGCTTATACTGGTCACCCAATTCAATTCTTTCTCTACACCGGTCATTATCTTAAGCTCTGTTTTGTTGAGCTTAATCGGAGTATTTCTTGGAATTACCATATTTAGAGATGATTTTATTGTTATTATGACTATGATTGGTATTATTTCCCTAGCCGGTATCGTAGTCAATAATGCGATTGTACTTGTCGATTATACGAACCTTCTAAGAAAGCGAAAGAGAGAGGAGTTGGGGTTGGAGGAAGGGGAACTCTTGCCCTTTGGAACTATAAAACAGGCTATTGTTAAAGCAGGAGCGACAAGGCTTCGTCCTGTATTGCTGACGGCTATAACCACTGTCCTTGGTTTAATCCCACTTGCTATCGGTCTGAATATTAATTTTATTACCATGATTACTCAGTATGACCCGGAGTTTTTTATCGGAGGGGACAATACTGCTTTTTTTGGACCGATGAGTTGGGCGATTATTTATGGATTGACATTTGCGACTTTCTTGACGTTGGTGGTTGTTCCTTCGATGTATTATATAGCGGTAAGGTTGAAGTTCTGGTTATTTAAACGAGGGTAGGGTGAGGCTCTTGGTTGAACTGCGGGAAGTGTTTTGGCGAGCTTTCTCTCTAATGAGTTTTGTCCTCAAAAGTCGTCTGGGTTTCACCTATCCTAAGGAGGGGAGATTTCTAAGCGTGTTGCGCGAAGTGGGTAAGGAAGCCATGGATAAAAGCATCGAAGATATTCGGAAGGAATTAATGCAGGATCACAAGCAGATGGAGGTTTTAGATTTAGGAGCTGGCCTTAGAGGGGAGATCAATAGAGCGCGTATTCAAGAATGGAGAACGGTCTCCCAAATTGTCAGACGTAGTGCATGCCCTCCCTTACAGAGTGTACTCTTGAGAGCTATCGTCCGATACTATGAATTGAGGAATGTGCTTGAACTTGGGACTTCTTTGGGGATAGGTACTTTGTCCTTGGCCATGGGGTCCGATACTGTAAGTGTTACAACTGTTGAAGGGGCGCCCGCTATACAAGATATAGCGCGAAGCAATGTGGAGAAGTGTGGTTTAGAAGGAAATGTAACCTTTAGAATAGGGGGCTTTGAGGAAGTACTATTGGATGTTCTGGAAGGTATGAAATCGTTGGATTTACTGTATTTGGATGGTCATCATTTATTGGAGCCGACTTTAAAGTATTATGAAATGGCAAAACCCTATTTCAGTGATTTTGCTATTGTGGTCGTTGATGATATCCGTTGGTCTAGCGGTATGTATTCCGCCTGGAAAATATTAATCGAGAAAGAAGATATCCTGCAGGTCTATGATTTATATCATTGTGGGATTATGGTACTAGACCGATCCCGGGATAACTTAGCGCCTTCATCCGTTATTCATCTATGGCCCCATCCCCTTTTGCGCT
>JALSTN010000226.1 GCA_026983735.1 Saprospiraceae bacterium
TTTTCATACTCACCTCATAAAGCGAATACAAGGCAAGGTATATCTATCTCGTAAATAAATATTAGAGGTCAAATGGATCCGGTACTTAAAAAAATGATTAGCATTAGAGCTTTAATATTTAGAACAATCAAAATCCATTTAATACTGAATCATTTGAACTACCCATTCTTCACATACATTCAAAACAATTAAATTAGCCCATGGGCTTTTAAAACTCAGTTTCCCTTTACGTTGATTCCTGAAAAACTACCTGAGATAACATACGTATCTGCCGGGGTTGTCTGGCTTGTTACTGTAAATTTAAGGTTTCCATCGACAAACCATTCAACATCGCCGATGACCTCATTTACTTTAGTAAGAGTAATTGAACCATTTGTCGTAGTTACCCCTCCATCTCCGTCATTGTTGTAAGCTGCTCGCTCTTCTACTTCTCCATCCACCTTATAGGTGCCATTAGAGACATCTCCGGTCTTTACAGAAATACCAACCTGCCACTTCGAACCATCCTGAAAGTTAAGGGAGAATTTATCTAAAGAAGATGAAAAAGATCCATTGGCTGAAGGCCCTCCGGTGACCACTTGTTTGGGTAAAGTGTAACTGATACTCTGGAACTGTGCGCCATTCTTGGTTACCGTGAGATTTACCACAGCATCTGGCACGTTTTCGCCATCATTATTAATAATAACATCGTCCTGAATGCAGGAAACAGCCAAAAGTGAAATCAACGACAAGAACATCATAGATAATTTAAATTCTTTCATAACTTAGTATTTAAATGAATAAATGTTAAATAATTATTTTTTTATATTATAAATTTTTGTTATTACAGTAATTATTTAGGTATATATTTAGTCTTTAGGCCGGATATTTTTCTCATTCGTCTTGCACGAACTGCGGCAAAACCCAAATGTACAGCATGTGAAATACTACAACAAATACGAAATATCTAATTGTATCACAATCATATGAATAATGTTTACTGCATCTATAATACACGAGAATCACGCTATCACAGGATAGACCAATACAAGATATTATCACCGTATCTCCATAATAGTATATATCTCTTCCATGTTTTTTATTGAAAAAGACAGCACAAAATAATAATTGGTTGGGTTCAGTTAATATTTTTTTAGAAATATCTAATTTTGTGCGCTCAGGTCAAAATTTACACACCTACGCACGGCGCAATTGACCAACTTAATATTTTTGCCAGGCCACAAAATTCCAGTTATATAATACAACCTAGCTTTCCGAAGATGTTTTGATTATGTTTCACGCTCTTCAATTATGCTTTGAGCATACTTGATTGTTTGCTGCAGAGAAGTATACTGCAAGAGAAGTTAAAGAATCTTACAAAATCTAAAGGACAGAACACAGAAACTTGGAAAGAATGTAGATAAATGATTACTTTCACATGTTAAATCAACTGTTTTAGCTAAAGTGTCCTGAAAAACTAGGACAGTAAAAATCCCTCTATTGTCTAATATTAAATGGAGGGGCCATGAATAGGGGCCAACTCTGCTTCACTCTCTTTTAACAAAAGATATAATCCCATTTTTATTTCGCTTGAAAAAATAAAACATTGTCCGGCCTACAAATTTGTATTTACCATGCTCTTTCCTTGCTCTCGAATAGCAATGCACTACAACATAATACTTCTTCCCTTCGTAATTATGAAATTTCTCAAAACGAAATAGCATTCTATCATTAGGAAATTGCCCCTCATCTATCTTTCCATTCACACTATTCAGTTTTTTTAACCCGATGGGGAACAGTGTAGCGAGATTCTCAAAATAGGAGGAATCAAAATGTGGCAATATTGGCACTCTAGACCGCGATGGGTCAAAGTGATATAAATAACTAAGGCGAGGAATCTGGTTATCCAATTCGAGGTATCCCACAAAGATACATATCGAGTCTCTTCGAATGGATTGGCTATCCACATTGCACACTATTTCCTTGTCCGACATCATACAGTCATTTATGATGAAGGTATATATGGACCTAACCTCTCTTTTGCTCAGTAACTCTACTTTGTATTTTCGGTCATTGCTATCCGCTGAATT
>JALSTN010000227.1 GCA_026983735.1 Saprospiraceae bacterium
TTGGAAAAGAGGTATGGCCGTCCGTTTGAGGTCGTGTACAACTATCACCGTCCGATAGATTTCACAGCAAAAGAGGAGGCGCCACACCGGCCTTTGCGCTTGTTTTATCAAGGGGTCCTCAATGAAGGTCGGGGACTTGAGATATTGGTTGAGTCAATGGGGGAAATACCGGACGCCGTGTTGAGTATCTTTGGTGAGGGAATACTAAAGGAAAGATTGGAGAAGATCATAGAGGAAAAGGGGTTACAGGAAACTGTATTTTTGAAGGGGCTTCTAGCCCCGGATCAATTGTACGAAGAGATGCTTACAATGGATATCTCCTTTAATTTACTCGAGGCGCGTTCACTGAATTACTACTATTCGACAGCCAATAAATTCTATGATGCCGTCCGATGTAAGACACCTCAGATAACTATGGATTTCCCGGAGTATAAACGACATATCGAGCAATATAAGGTCGGAATTCTCCTTACGGAATTAACCCAATCGGCTGTATCCCAAGCTGTACAAAAACTACGTAACCCTCAAACCTATACCCAATTCCAGTCCCAATGCGAAAAGGCTTCAAAAGAATGGATCTGGCCCCGGAATACACCTATATTGCAAAAAATTTATGGGATGGAATAATTGGATTCACTCAAGCAAATCAGGGCGCCGATGTTTTGTTTTTTCCATGGCTTTTTCATATCGCCATTGGTCAATATTGGCTTCGTGTCCACTGCGCAATACTTCAGGCACCTCCCTGCCTTCAAAGTTGGCCGGACGCGTATAAACCGGAGGAGCCAATAAGCCATCTTGGAAAGAATCTGTTAGAGCGGAGGTCTCATCATTGAGTACGCCTGGGATGAGTCTCCCGACCGCATCTACCACGGTGATCGCGGCAATCTCACCCCCACTAAGGACAAAATCCCCAATAGATAATTCCATAGTAATAAAGACATCCCTAATGCGCTGGTCAATCCCTTTATAATGCCCACAGACTAATAATATGCACCGCTTCAAGGAAAGTTGATTCGCCGTCGATTGGTTGAAGCGCGGGCCATCCGGGGTCAGGTAGATAATTTCGTCATAGCCCCCAGCTTGTTGCTTCAATGTTCGAATCGCCTCGGCGAGAGGTTCAGGTCGAAGGACCATCCCGGCTCCACCACCGTATTGATAGTCGTCTATTTGCCTGTGTTTACCGAGACCAAAATCTTTTAAGTCATAAACATATACCTCCAACAGGCCCTTATCTTGGGCACGTTGGAGAATAGAATGTTGCAGCGGACCGGATAACAATTCCGGGATGACCGCCAAAATGTCAATCCGCATTTAAATTAAGGATTTATATCAAAAAAGATTACTTATTGATACCCAGAAGTTCAACATCAAAAATGAGTGGTTCGTAAGGACCTATTGCTCCTCCTGCTCCTCTTTCCCCGTATCCCAAATCATAAGGGATAAAAAGTTGCCATTTAGAACCTACCGGCATAAGTTGCAAGGCCTCTTGCCAACCCTTGATAACACCGTTGACCGGAAGATCGATAGGCTCACCCCGCTCTACAGAGCTATCGAACACCGTTCCATCCAATAAAGTACCATGATAGTGCACCTTTACATTATCTGTTGCTTTGGGGATTGGACCATTTCCCTCTTTTAGAATCTTGTATTGAAGTCCGGAAGGAAGGGAGACTACCCCCTCTTTCTTCGCATTTTCAGCAAAGAATTTCTTGCCCATCTCAATTTTCCCCTCATGCTGCTTAGCTTGTTTACTGCCCAAGTATTGGCTGACCAGCATATTGGCTTTTTCTATATCTTGAGGAGTAACTTGCCCTTCAAGTTTGGCTTTGACCCCTTCTAGAAAAGCATCGTATTCGACTTTATCCAATCCGTTTTGCTGAAGGTTACTTCCGATAATTATGCCAATGGCATGTGAAATTGAATCCATTTTCGTTTGTTTTTTAATGCCACTGTCTTGTGTTTGTCCCGACAATAAGCCTGCGTGAATGATGATAATAAATAAAAAAAACAAAAAAGTGAGATGAAATCTCTGAAATATATTTTGCATAGCGTACAGAATTAGTTTCAATAATTGAGAGCGCTCCTCAACGAAGTTCAGCGTAATTCTCATAAATCGAGTTTACCCCATTAGTTCGGAGTAGTAACGGAAGAACCAAGGTATTGTTTCGATTCCTTTATAGAAATTAAACAATCCAAAGTGTTCATTGGGAGAGTGTATAAGATCTGAATCAAGACCAAACCCAAGCAAAATACTCTTTACCCCCAATACCTCTTCGAAGAGTGGAATGATGGGAATGCTCCCTCCACTTCGCATTGGGATAGGAGCTTTACCAAAGGTCTTTTTCATAGCTTTATATCCCGCTTGATATCCCTCCGAATCAATGGGCATCACATACGGCTCTCCTCCATGTAGATAAGTCACATTGGCTTTGACACAATCAGGTGCGATGCTCTCAAAATACTCTTTAAACAACTTAGCGATCTTCTCCGAATTTTGATTGGGAACCAAACGCATACTGATTTTTGCAAAGGCTTTGGAGGGAAGAACGGTTTTAGCTCCCTTGCCTGTATAACCGCCCCATATACCATTGGCGTCTAGAGAAGGTCGGATGGTCGTACGTTCCAGTGTAGTATATCCAGTTTCACCACAGGGAGCATCGATCTCCAAATCCTCGAGATAAGCTTTGAGCTCGAAGGGAGCCTTATTCATCTCTGCACGTTCTTCATCGCTGACGGTAAGAACATCATTATAGAAGCCGGGGATGGTTACCTTGCGATTTTCATCCACTAGTCCGGCGATCATTTCAGATAAGATATTAATCGGATTTGCGACAGCTCCTCCATAAAGGCCGGAGTGCAGATCGCGATTTGGCCCGGTCAATTCAATCTCCACATAGCTCAACCCTCTTAGACCAACCGTAATCACCGGCGTCTGATTGTCGATAATTCCGGTATCCGAGACGACGATCACATCACATTGTAGGAGGTCTTTATGCGCAGCTGCGAAAGGTCCCAGATGAGCAGAACCCACCTCTTCTTCTCCTTCGATCATAAACTTAACATTGCAAGGCAATTCTCCGGTTTTATTCATCGCTTCGAAAGCCTTGATATGCATAAATACCTGACCTTTGTCATCGCTACTCCCTCGTGCAAAAATAGCCCCCTGGGGATGTTTCTCCGTGGGTTTAACCACAGGCTCAAATGGCGCAGAATGCCAAAGGTCCAAGGGATCCGGAGGCTGAACATCATAGTGCCCATAGACCAATACTGTAGGGAGGTCCGGGGACAGCATGCGTTCCCCATATACGATCGGATGACCTTCCGTCGCCATGATCTCCACTCGATCGGCTCCCGCTTGTTGCAATTGACTTGAGACAAAACGAGCTGCCTTCATCATATCCTCAGCGTGGTTAGGATCTGCACTGACAGAAGGGATTCGCAGAAACTCCATGAGTTCATCTAGGTATCGCTCTCTATGTTTGGTGTTGTAAGCTTGTGTTTTATTCATTTACTTGATGTTTTACAATATAATGGAATGTAGAGCTATTCCGTTATTTTTATAACTACGACATAGTTTTCTCTTACAAGAATTTTATAATACCTTATATTCTTCAGGTATGAAATGGTGACCAAAAGTACATTATTTTTCACACTCCAAAGTTCTTTTGACTTGCGAAAAGTACTCCTGCCAAAATCTTCCATTTTGGATCCAATATAATAAAGTAGTGTCAGAAATCAACCCGGTCTACCAAAGGGAAAATCCAGGTCGAACTATTGATTGCCTAGAATCAAAGGAAGTCCATCTTTTCCCCCTATAATAACGACCTTAGTATTAGCGGATTTAGCGAGATCCGTAGTGGCCTCAATCCCTTTATCTTTGAGGATTTTATCTGTCAAACTCGCATTGAGTATCTTATTGGCATCCGCTTTAGCTTGCGCTTCGATAATTCTTCTTTGCGCCTCTTTACGTTCTTTTTCAAGCCGATACTCGTACTCGAGAGAGGACTGCTCCTCCTTGAGTTTTCGTTCGATAGCGGCTTGTAGGGTTTTGGGCAGTACCACATTTCTAATCAGCACTGCATCCAAATCGACATATTTATCGGAAATGGCTTTCTTAGTTCGTTCATATATCTCATCCTGAATGGACTCACGCTTACTGGAATACAGCTCTTCAGGGAGATATTTTCCGATTACCTCACGAGTAGCGGAACGGATTTCAGGAATAATAATTTTCTCTTTGTAGTCCTTGCCTATTTCGTCATGTAGAAGTGCGATTTTATCAGCGATAGGTTTATATCTATAAGTCAAATCAATGTTGATACCCAATCCGTTTTTACTGAGTACTTTCATGGTCTCAAACCCCTCATGCAACCGCACATCGTAGATATACATGGTATTCCAAGGCATGATCACATGGAAACCTTGGTTGTAGGTGTAGTCTTTGACTATACCCTCCCCGAATGGTTTAAAAATGACTCCTTTTTCTCCGGGGTCAATGGTGAGAAATGTCGTTTGAGTCAGGATGAGCAGAAAAATCAATCCTACTACACCCATCACCACGTATTTGACAATGGAATTGCCTCCGGAGCGTTGAGGTTTGAAAGGAAATTCTGTTCTTGGTCTGTTGGTAGGCTGCATAAAGTTTTGGTTTTATTTAATAATTTGTCTGTATAACGTATGAACTTGTTAAATCGTTTCAACGAGCTGAGAGATAGAGGCTGCGATACCCGAAGCATCTTGTCCCAACATGCATTGAAATCCCCCCTTGGGACACTGGTTAAATCCCAGTTTGGAACAAGGGCGACAGGATAGACCGGGGACTTCAAAATGAAGACTGGGAACAGAGGCATCACCGTAATAGGGTCCCATGCCAAATGCGGGGATAGTATTCCCCCAAACAATAGCGATAGGCTTCTTAAACGCTGCAGCTATGTGCATCATGCCTGTATCGGGTGCTATAACGGCTTCTGCTTTGGATATAACTCCAGCAGAACCACGAATACTGAGTTTGCCACATAGATTGCGTATATTAGTTTTTCCGGATTGTACAATCATTTGATGGGCTGAATCCCAATCCGTAAGTGCTCCAATAATGATCACCGGGTAATCAAGCTTCTGCAATATTTTTGCCCCGAGTTCTATCGGTATGGCTTTAGTGATATGAGCTGCTCCCACTGCCATTACAACAAATGGCAAAGACCCTAGTAACTTTTCCGAAGGGATATCCTTTTCATACAAGAAAAAATCCAATCCTTTGCCATCGTTTCTAGCCCCCAATTTACGGGCGGTTTGTATATACCTATCCACGATATGAGTAGAAGGTAAGACGTTGATTTTTAAACTAGTCATCAACCATTTTCGGAGGTTGATCTTATTCAGGCGAAGCGTGGGTATTCCAAGTGTCAAAGTGAGCTTTCTACTTCTCAGATTGTTTTGGAGGTCGATGATGTATTTGTATTTAGGGGCATCCAGTTGACAAAACTTGCGCTCTACTCCTGGTGTGTAATACAATAACTTATTGATATATGGATTGCCGATAAGTACGTCTGAAAAGGTAGGTTTGATAAGGTAGTCTATTTCATATCCCATTTTATACAATACCCGCACAAGAGGCGTAGTCAAAACAACATCGCCTATCGAACTCAAACGAATGATCAATATTTTATTCTTTTTCGTCATCCGTGTCTCTCTTTTGGCGAAGCTTTAAAATAAGCGAGAGTACCAATAACAGCTATTATCCCAATTGCGTAATACACCCATACAGGTATCGGCACCGGATCTCCTGCTGCATAGGAATGCAATCCGGACAAGTAATAATTGACCCCAAAATAGGTCATCAAAATACTAAAAAAAGCAAGTACTGAAGCTAAATTAAAGGAGTACATATCCTTCAAGCCAGGAATCATCCGCATATGAAGCACAAAGGCGTATATTAAGATGCTGACCAGCGCCCAAGTCTCCTTTGAATCCCATCCCCAATACCTACCCCAAGATTCATTGGCCCATACACCTCCTAAAAAAGTACCTATACTCAATAGAATAACCCCAATGGTTAGAGTCGCTTCCGCTATATTACTCAGTTCCTTGATCGTAAGGGTCACAGGTTCTTCATGGCCCTTGGTACGTAGAACATACAACATCAAATTAATCAAACCTAGAATCGCCCCCAATGCAAAAAAACCATAACTGGCGACAATAATGGATACATGTATAGACAACCAATAACTCTTCAGTACCGGCACCAATGGCGTGATCTCAGGATTCAACCAATTCATCCCCGCTACCCCCAATACGATTCCGGCCAAAAGAGCAGTGGCCGCTATCGTAACAGGGGATTTCTTTATAAAAATCAATCCCGCCAATACAATTGCCCAGCCTATATAGATCATAGACTCGTATCCATTGCTCCAAGGGGCATGCCCGGACAAATACCACCGCACACCCAATCCGATCGTGTGACTGATGAATGCCAATACTACCATCCCTGCCAGTCCTCTAAATACCCATACAGGGATGCGCCCGGGCTTGAATAGATCAAAAAATGTTAGTAAGAGTAAGAGCAGCCCGACTATAAAATACCCCAATATCAACCAGCCAAATATATTGATTTTGTTGTAGGCGATTTCTATGTGGCGTTTGGTCTTAGTCGGCACTACCTTGTAACCCGCTTTATCTTGATAATTGAGGAGTCCTTTCAATGCAAAATCAGGCTCTTCCCAATCTCCACTCTTCATGGCTACATGCATCCGATCAATATAATATGGTATAAAATGCTGTGTCAAAACATTGGCGTCACCAAAATCCATCTGTACCGCCTCCAGCGGGTTGTACCATTTTTGATTTGGATCATCGGCCTTGGGGAATATCTTAAGCATCTCTCCTGAAAATGCCATATATAAGACATTAAAACGCTCATCCGCCTTGAGCACCTCTTTATCCATCAAGGAGCGTTCTGCCACCCTTTTCTCCAAGGCTGTCTCAATATTACCTTTGAGCTTATAAGTCCCATCGGCTTCATAAAAATCAGCAAAAGAAGCGTTTTCACCCTTTGCAATACCTAAGATTATACCGATCTCCGGATGTCCGATTTTAATAATGGGAAGACGCTGCCATACCTCCGGCCAACCTATCATCCCGGCCAATATCTGATCCGAATTCTGGCCATACAGCGAATTCTTACCCGTTACTTTACGGACAATTTGGCTACTGAGTGTATTCAAGGGCTCGACTCTGCCTTTGGGGCCTTGTACAAGTACTTGCCCTAATATGGCAGCATGTGATCGAGGAATGGGGCGAATACTGTCCGGAAATTGTGCGCGTATGCTACCTAACCCAGAGATGACTACTAACAATACCATCGTTAAGGAGCGTCTCCGCTCTTGTAAATGCCTAATATTGCGGATCACCTTATGAAATCTTGACTTTTTTGAAAAAAGAGATAACAACATACCCAATGCCAACAAAAAATACCCCAAATACGTGATATTGGTTCCCCAACGATCCTTATTGACGGAAAGCACGGTCCCTTTTTCATCCGGATCAAAGGAAGATTGGAACAATCGATATCCACGATAATCCAATACATGATTCATATAAATGCGATAATCAAAGCGAGTGTTTTTCTCTTCATCAACGACCTCTACTTCAGATGCATAGGAAGACGGACTCTTAGACCCTGGATAACGCTCCAATTGGAAGTCCTTCAAATGCACATCAAAGGGAAGTGGAATTTGTGTGGATCCATAACCTAAATCTATCTTCATCCCTTCCCATTCGAAGATGTTTTTTTGGGGAAGAACACCAAGCGTACCCCATAAGTAGACCACCTTCCGGTCTTGTCCCGATCGCAAGATTAATCGAAGGGCATCCGAACGACTCTCCGTCATCTTTAGGGAGGAACTGATCGGTACAATTTCTCCATTGGGCTCATACTCCTTAAATACGACGGCCTTACCTCCGAGTTGGTATAGACTGCGCATTCGAAGTGGATAAGTCGAATCCGGGAGTAGCGAATCGATTTGTTGAGTGGCCATTGTCATCACGGTACTCGTATCCGAAATTCTAATCCACAAGGTATCCCTATCGATAAAAATCACATTTCTTCTTGATATCTGTCCGATGTTAAACACGAGCGAACTATCCCCTAAAAGAATGGAGTCACCCGGTGAAATCAAATGCTGCACTCTCCCCATACTTCCAGCGGTAATCGCAGTGAGTATCGGACGACCTTGTCCCGAATCTGTACGGACAACCCTGCGGATAGCATTGGGGTAAAAGCTATCAAGCCTTACTCGAAGGACTTTGTCTCCTATATGAAATTGTCGATCGTATTCATTCGAACCGACACCTGCGAATAGAACACGATCCTCCCATTTCATTTTTTGTCCATGGTATGAAATGGTTCCCGACAGGAAGGTCTCTGAGGATATAAGTTGATTGTTGGACTGTCCTTCCCGGATCGGAAGCATCCCTTCCTCTCCCCAATACCGGGTGATTGCAGCCCCGAGTAGAATGATAAGCATGGCTATATGAAACAGAAAAACAGCGTAATCTCTGCGTTGAATCAATTTCATTTTGAGAATATTGATCAGAAGCGTTACGCCAAATAACAACAACAGACCTTCAAACCATCTTGCATGAAAGACAAGCTTTTGAGCTGCCGGTGTTCCATAGTCATTCTCAATAAAGGTCGCGACCCCAATAGCAATAGCAAAGAGCAACATATATATCCCGGCAAAGGACATAGAGAAGACGATACGTAGGATTTTGCGCATAAAAGACACTTTGGCAAATAAAACACATCGAAGGCTAGGATGTTTATAACAACCCCCATTGTTGTCCTGATCTACTCAACTTGATGCATTGATTAAGGCCTTTTAATTTTGCTTTAGAGATAGGAAGATAGGGGGATAGGAACGCATCATTTATAATCCCTTATCTTTGCAAACAATTATGAATCATTTACGCAATATACTTATTGTCCTTTTTGTGTTATTCCTGGAGTCCGCCGGATGGAGTCATCCTAGTTCCAGCCCGGTAAAGATCACTTTATTGACAGAGGGGCCCGGCTATGAATTGGCTTCCGTTTACGGGCACACGGGACTGAGAATTCGAGAAGTAAATACCGGTAGAGATTATGTCTTTCACTATGGATTATACGATTTTGATGCACCGGGTTTTTACCGACATTTTCTCAATGGAATACTGCTGTACAAGATGGGCGGGCAGACCTTTGACTCTTTCTATCGGATGTCCATGGAAGAAGGGAGAAGCTTGTACGAGCAGGACTTAGCCCTGGATTCAGCTCAATCCATGGAGCTTTATAATCTATTGCACGACAATTACAAGGAAGAGAACCGGCAGTATTACTATGATTTCTTGTATGACAATTGTTCGACACGCCCCAGGGATTTGTTGGAACGCGTGTGGCGAGGAAGGTTGCATTATCCGGACATGCCCCAAAAGACTTTGCGCCAACTTTTGAGTGAATTCCAAAGCAGATTGCCATGGATAGATTATGGGATTGATCTGATTATCGGCTCGGAAGTAGACACCCTTGTTCATGCACGTACACAGTGTTT
>JALSTN010000228.1 GCA_026983735.1 Saprospiraceae bacterium
CAGAAAGGGTAATATACATATCTCCGGATGCTGCCGGATTGGGATATAAACTCAGAATATTGGGGGCTAGGGGTTGTTCAAACGTAGATGTTATTTCCCCCTCTTTGTTCACACGCACAAAAAAGGCTTTCTGCCCTCTTACAGAAATATCACGTCTTATACCGGAATACAAACAACCGCTATCCTTTAATGCTTTTACATCCCATATATGCGCGACCGTAGAATCTAAATGATGAAAATTAAATTCCCAATTAAACTCAAGTTCATTATTGATCTGGTAATAAGTTCTTCCTACATCTGACACACAAATTTTATCTTCATAGAGAGCATCAATTGATCTGCCTGGGCTTGGTATGTAATCAAATATTTTTGTTTGCTCTACAACCAGTTTTTCAGATAATCTATGTAAGAAGCTTACTGGTAATTTTGGATCATACCCATCATGTACAGACGCATTACCTAAACTTATATATTTACCAGATGGTAGTTTAACGATATGTCCCAAGCCGGACGAAACCCTCAAATTGAATAACTCAGGGGCCCGACGAAGAATATTCAATGCTGTATCAACTAACAACGGGGCTTTTCCTCCCCATGCTATATATCCATCATGAATCGGAGAGGGAAATATGTCCACTATGGCTGAATCATATCTTACAGGGGGAAAGCGGTGGAAATGAGTAATTTTAGGCTGACTGGATACCGTAAATATTATATTTTCTTCTATTGGAAAATACATCCCTACGAAACTATTATAAGAAGAACCTACAAAAGTGTTTTCATCTACCACCCTTCCGGTTTGCTGATTGTACACTACTCCAGGGATGTAAAGGGTATCCATCCCCAATAGTTTCAAATTTCGACCCACTTTATACACCCCTAAATAGTCTTTATAATGGTTATATCCCGTATCCAAGTATAACCTTGTACTGGAATACACCATGAAATATGACGTATCGACAGACGGTATAAAGTACTCTACTCTAGGACTAATAGAATCCATCATAAAATGGGATTCCTGATATAATTCTCCATCCGGTGATATCTTTCGAAATCCGATCCCGAATACTTGCTGTCCACGCGTATTGTAGTATAAAAAATTGGACATAAGTAACAAGGTATCATTACTGAACTCTTCTACATGCACTAAAGCCTCCACCTTATCTGCAAATTCCGATCGATACTCATAATACCCCTGCTGTGCTTTAGAGATTATGGCGAATAGAAACAATACTAAAAATATTAATGTCTTTTGCATTATTTTCTTCATTGTATTTCGTTTTAAAAATTGAATAAACCCTCCTTAATCGAAGGGTTTATTCCCATGCAATTAAATCAATTTATTTATCACTTTCATTACAATTGATTAATGGTAACAATGGAGGTTCTATTGGTCTGCTTTTTATTTTACCATATACAGCTCCTGCGCCTATATTAAAATAATCATCAATCGTCCAATATTCTAACTCATGACCTGTGCACCCATTTGGAACAGGGAAAACTGTAATAATAATAAAGACTTCTCCGGGATCTTTATTTTGTGGATCATCCACTATATCTTCCATTTCCGTTCTATAAAAGTTCAGTTCTTCTTGATCTAAACACCACAACTCATCTTCCGTCCATTGATCATAACAATGATCTTTAGCATTATCTTCAGGATAACTATGGCATGGGTCTTCCGAAAATCCATCATCAATACAATGAACTCGGAATGTTCTATAATCCATAATAAAATCTCCCGGGTTAGCGTCATTTGGATTTAATTGAGACCAACCGTACAAATTATTTTTTGTAACAATTTCATCCAAATATTGTCCGGCCGATAAAGGAAAGAGTTTATTGAAATTAACATAATCGGGTACTATCTTATTCCCTGGGGTTCCACTGTTATTACAAAAAGGAAATCCATCCACTGCCGGATACTCTGCTCCAGGACCAAAAGATAGAGGCCAGGATAGATTCTCATTTGTGGTACCAACGATACTTTTAACGGCAAGTCGGAGGTAGTTCGTATTGGTACTGTCAATCCAGAT
>JALSTN010000229.1 GCA_026983735.1 Saprospiraceae bacterium
ACCTGCATTTTGTCATTTCGCCTTATGATGCTAAGCGGGTTTACCTCTGCATTCAAAAGACCAATAATTCCCCTCCTACCAAAATTTTAATGACTCAGGATGGTGGGAAGCATTGGGAGGATTGGACGGCTGACCTGTCTACAGATATTTGGCCTAAGGTTCTAGCGATCCAACCTACTTCTGAAGGTAAAGATCTCGTATATATGATATCCTACGCCACCAAAAATAACGCGTATCGAAAGAGTGTAGTGTATTACCGCCAACAGGGAACGAATGGGTGGATCCCTTTTTCTAACGGGTTTCCTTCCAATACCCGAACCCTATTTGCTCAACCCTTCTACCGCGATGGTAAATTGCGAGTGGCTAGTAATGCAGGTATTTGGGAGACGCCATTGGCTGAACCTGACCCCACCCCCCCTTATCTTACCCCTTGGGTGGATCGCAAACACTACCAATGTATGACAGACACCATTTACCTCAATGACCACTCTATAATTAATCATAAAAACATCACCTGGAAATGGTCCGTTATACCACAACCGGCTTACCTATCTGATCCTTCGAGCAGAAACCCTAAAATGATCGCAGATAAAAACGGTAGCTACGAAGTGACACTCCAGATTACAAAAAATGGAAAATCCTACTCCAGAACTATCCCTAATTTCTTTGACGTAAACGGATGCCCCCCATTATCCAATCGTCTCCCCCAAGATACGCCACTAAAAGTTAGCCCCGTTCCTACTTCAAGTAGCATCAGCTGCACACTTCCCACTGAAGGAATAATAGAGTATTTTATATCCGACCTTGCAGGAAATATACATACACAAGGAGTGTGCCCACCCATCGGGCATAAATACAACATTGACATGAGTGGATTCGCCTCCGGTGTCTATTTGATTACCTTTAGAGCACAAGGTCAACAAGGCATCTACCGTATTAAAGTGATAAAACAACCGTAAATTTCAATCTCCCATATGCAAATAAGCGCTTTCAATGGCACAATGGGTTTTAAGAAAATACGTAGCTTTGCGATTGGAATAGTATTCTACTCATGAGTGATATAATCAAACACGAATGCGGCATTGCATTCATCCGGCTTCTGAAGCCACTTTCCTACTACATAGAGAAGTATGGGACTCCCTTCTACGGATTGAATAAGCTTCAACTCCTAATGCAAAAGCAACGCAATAGAGGTCAAGATGGATCGGGCATCGCCACCATAAAATTTACCCCGCCAAGTGGCAAAAGATATCTCGATAGAGCCCGGGCTATGGGGACGAATAATCTTACAGATCTATTTAACGATGTCTATAGTAACTTCAACACCCTTACGCCTGAGCAAAGGAATAATTCCAAGTGGCTCAAAGAAAATGTCCCTTTCATGGGGGAAGTAATGATGGGACATTTAAGGTATGCCACCCATGGTAAAAACGATATACGGGCTGTTCACCCCCAAATTAGACAGAGCAATTGGATTACGCGTACTTTGGTCTTAGCCGGCAATTTTAATCTCACGAATGTCGATATGTTATTCGACCAACTTGTCGATATTGGGCAGTATCCTATTGAAAAAAGCGATACCGTTACCATACTTGAGAAAATCGGTCACTTCCTGGATGAAGAAATCCAAAAAGTATTCAACCTTTACAAACCTCATGGATATTCCAAAGCGGAACTCAATGAGCTTATTTTCCAACGATTGTCCGTCTCTAGAGTGCTACAAAGAGCCTCCAGAAAATTTGATGGGGGGTGGGCCTTAGTCGGTATGATAGGGCATGGAGACGCTTTTGTATATAGAGACCCTTGGGGGATTAGACCGGCGTATTTCTATCAAGACAATGAAATTATCGTGGCAGCTTCTGAACGCCCGGCTATTCAAACTGCCTTGGATGTCCCTTTTTCCTCCATTAAGGAAATTCCTGCAGGAAATGCGCTTATTATCAAACGCGATGGACGAATAGGACTTGAATCCTGTCTTCTCCCCGCAAAACAGTTGAAGTGCTGTTCTTTTGAACGAATTTACTTTTCTAGAGGCAATGACCGCGATATTTACCTCGAGAGAAAAGCATTGGGGAAGCAATTGGTTAACGATGTTTTAGAAGCTGTGGATTACGATTTTAAAAATACTGTTTTTTCCTATATACCCAATACCGCTGAAACCGCTTTCGGAGGAATGATCGACGAACTCGAAAGACAACTCAGCAGGATGAAAAAGGAGAAGATCAACTCTTATGAAAATGGAGAGATGACAGATCATGACTTGAAGGATGTTTTATCTCATCGACCCCGCGTAGAAAAAATCGTAGTAAAAGACGCAAAAATGCGGACCTTTATCGCAGACGACAATAGCAGGGGAGATCTCGTCGCTCATGTATATGATGTCACTTATGGAATCGTCAGAAACTACAAAGACTCCCTTGTCCTCTTAGATGATTCTATCGTACGAGGTACCACGCTTAGAGATAGTATTATAAGAATTGTGGCCAGGCTTAAGCCCAAGCAGATCGTAGTTGTCTCCTCAGCTCCCCAAATACGTTATCCGGACTGCTACGGTATCGACATGAGTAAAATGCATGAATTTATCGCCTTTCAAGCAATGGTGGAGTTAATCGAAGATCAAAATAAAGAAGCTCACCTAGATGAGGTCTATCACAAATGCAAGGCCGCTATGAAGCTTCCCCTTACAGAACGAAAAAATGAAGTTAAAGCACTCTATGATTTATTTACGGCAAAACAAATCTCTGATAAAATTGGAGAAATGCTTAGACCTGCGGATCTCAATATCGAGCTGAAAATCATTTACCAAAGTATTGAGTCGCTACATGAGGCTTGCCCCAATCACCTCGGTGATTGGTATTTTACCGGCGACTATCCCACTCCGGGAGGAAATAGCGTTGCTAACCAAGCCTTTATCAATTATGTTGAAAAACGAAACGTAAGGGCCTACTGATATTCATTTATGGCAGACCACCTTATGACATCTTATTGGTTAAAAGGTGGCTCTCTCCTTAAAATCTAAAGCATATCCAATTCCAGCCTCGCAATCTCCGATGCCCGACTCTTATCCCAAGGGGGATCAAAAGTAAGGTGCAAATTCACATCTTTTACCCCTTCTACTTGGTAGATCTTAGTTTGAACATCCATCACTAAGGAGTCCGCGACAGGACAATTGGGCGTCGTAAGAGTCATGACTACTTCGACCACCCCTTTTTCATCCACCTCCAGTTTGTAAATGAGCCCCAACTCATATATATCTACCGGAATCTCTGGATCATACACTGTCTTTAACGCTGCTATGATGGCTTCTTTATTTACTTGAATCCCTTCCATTATACTTTCGTTTTAAAAGCCAATGCATAATTCTTAATCTGCCGGATCATCGAGCTAAGACCATTGGAGCGAGTAGGAGAAAGATGCTGTGCAAGTCCGATTTCTTTAATAAATACAGGTTCAAATTCCAGTATTTCATCGGGAGCATGTCCTGAAAAAAGACTCGTCAAAAGCGCAGCTATACCCTTAGGTATGACCGCATCGCTATCTGCTCTATAATGTACTTTACCCTCCTTCATATTGGCATTGAGCCAAACCCTCGACTGACACCCCTTAATAAGCAGTTCATCCACCTTCTCCTCCTCATTCATAGGGGCTTCGGATTTTCCAAGTTCGATAATATACCCATATTTATCCATCCAATCTTCAAACATTCCAAAGTCTTCAATAAGCTGACTTTCTTTATCTTTTAATGTCATCATTCTACCATTTCATATCTTTAAAATACTATTGCAACATCCCCAACACTCGCTCGAGCGACTGAAGAAAATAGTCCACCTCTGCTTCCGTATTGTAAAACGCAAGGGAAGCACGAACGGTCCCCTTCAATCCCCACTTCCGCAAGAGTGGCTGTACACAATGATGGCCGGCACGCACTGCTACCCCTAATCCATCCAACATCGTGGCTAGGTCATAATGATGAACACCTTCTACATAAAAAGATACAATCGGATCCTGTGCTCGATCTCCTCCGCCCAATACACTGACACCCTCTATTTGTTCTACGCCATGAAGCAATCTCTTATATAAATGCTGTTCGTGCTCCCAAGCTGCAGAAAGATCAATCTCGTCATCCAGAAATTCAATGGCAGCCTTAAGTCCGGCCGCACCTGCCACATTGGGTGTACCTGCCTCATATTTATAGGGTTCTTCCGCAAATGTCACCCGGTCGAATTGCACTTCGGAAATCATCCCTCCTCCATATTGATATGGGGGCAATGTGGCGAACCATTTCGGGTGAATATAAAGTACTCCTATACCCATAGGTCCATAGAGTTTATGACCTGAAAAAGCATAAAAATCACATCCCAATCCAGTAACATTAACCGATTGGTGTACGACACCTTGAGCCCCGTCCACCAAGACAGAGATCCCTTTCGCCTTAGCCTTTGTAATCATTTCCTTCAAGGGATGTACCGCCCCAGTCAGATTGGAAGAATGTGCGATAGTTAGCAGACGAATATCCGACCTAGAATCAAGCAAATCAACATACGCCTCCATGTCAAGATGTCCGGATCGATCAACGGGGAGATATACGAGTTGGATACCTCTCTTAGCGATTAATTCAATCCAGGGCACCATGTTAGAATGGTGCTCAGACTCGGTTAAAAGAACAGCATCTCCGGGCTTTAAAAAAGAGGTTCCAAGAGTGTCTGCTAAAAAATTGAGGCTATCCGTAGTTCCTTTGGTAAAGACGATAGAAGAAACATCCTTTGCCCCAATAAAATTAGCGATTCGCGATCTTGCTGCCTCATACACTTCGGTAGAAGCATGCCCTAAAGAGTGATTTGCCCGATGTACATTGGCATTAATCGTCGAGTAATAACGAGTGATTTCCTCAATAACCGAATGGGGTTTTAGGCTGGTTGCTGCATTGTCCAAATAAACCAGAGGATGACCATGCACTTTTTGCTCCAATGCAGGAAAGTATGACCTCCATTGTGCTACCTGAGCTGTCAGGGGAGCTTTAGACGTTAATTTCGGAGAGCTTGGATTGGAGTTCATCGATTAAGAGTTGTTTATAGGGTTCATCCTGAATATTTTCCAATGTCCCGGCAGCAAAAGAAGTGAGTAGGATATTTCGTGCTTCCTTTTCATTAATGCCCCTCGAACGCAAATAAAACAGTGCCTCATCATTGAGTTTGCCCACTGTGGCACCATGACTGCACTTCACATCATCGGCATAAATCTCAAGAAAGGGTAATGAGCGAACCCGCGCTGTATCACTTAACACCATGTTGTTACTCGCTTGGAATGCATTGGTCTTTTGGGCATCTTCACGCACCAATATATGACCGGTAAATGCGCCTTGTGCATCTTCTGAAAGCACACCCGCAAAATTTTCATGACTGTCGCATTCCGGAACAGCATGATCGATAAATACTTGGTTTTCCACGCGTTCTTTTTTTGCTGAGATGTACAGCCCCCCTAATCGGGCAACACTTCCCGGCTCCTGAAACAACACATGCTGTTCATTGCGCGTCTGAAAACTTTTTAACGTACACACATTAGAAATATATTCTGATGCTGCGCCTTGTGCTGAGAAAGCAGTGGAAAAAGCGATGGTTTCCCCTTGAAATTGCTGCAGTACATGACGCCGAAGGATTGCCCTATCACCTACAAAACACTCTGTGATATCTTGTATGAAATGGTGATCTGACATATCAGAAGTCTGAAGTATTTGGACTTCTGCTTCCGCTCCATTTTCTACTATGAAAATATTTCTCAATTGAAATACGGCAGGAGAAATACCTGAAGTGTATTGTACGGCAATGATGGGCTCCTCCAACTGTACTCCTTTCGGTACGTATACCCATAGTCCATCACTTGCCAACATCGTATTCAAGGCAAAAGTGCCATAGAGTTCCTCTTTGTTATTCTTATTAAAATAGCTCTTCACCAGATCCGGATAGCGCTGGATGGCAATTCTCAGACTCCCTACCTGAACACCATTCTCTGCCTCCTCCCAATAGGAAGCATCTTCCATTTTTCCATTGACCAAAACGGGAGCGTCTTGAAACCTACTTGGCCATTCGCTTTTATCTATCTTTGGATAATCCGATTCTTGCGACCGGATATATTCCTTAATAGAACGAAGGGAAGTATTTCTCCATTTCTCCATCTTCCGATGAGGAAAACCCTCTTCTGCAAACCGCTTACGGGCTATTGCCCTGACACCACCTAACGGAAGACGATCCTCAAGCTTTTCTATACTCGAGTCAAAGTATTCCAAAAAATGCTCTGTTATACTGCTCATATTCTTTTGTATTTATCCCATCATCATTTCATAGCCCTCTTTCTCTAACTCCAGCGCTAAGTTCTTATCTCCCGACTTGACAATCTTACCATCTACCAGTATATGAATGACATCCGGCACAATATAATCCAATAACCGCTGATAATGCGTAATTGCCAAGAAGGCATTACCCGAATCTCGCATATTGTTCACCGCCTCCGCCACCTTTCGAATAGCATCGATATCCAGTCCGGAATCCAATTCATCCAAGATGACAAATTCAGGTTCTAATAGCATCATCTGCAACATTTCATTCTTCTTCTTTTCGCCTCCAGAAAATCCTTCGTTGACGGATCGGCCACGAACCATTTGTTCTATCCCGAGAAAAGCGGACTTCTCCTTCATCTTTTTGAGAAATTCAGCAGGTGGAATCGGCTCATCCCCTCTGTGTTCCCTATGCGCATTGATGATCGTCCTGAGAAAATTAGGCATACTGACACCCGGTATCTCTACAGGGTTTTGGAAAGACATAAAAACACCCTCTAAGGCTCGTTCTTCTGGCTCCATTTCCAATATGTCCTTGCCCTTGAAAATAACTTCTCCTCGGGTCACTTCAAACTCTTCTTTACCCGCGATTACACTTCCTAGCGTACTCTTACCTGCACCGTTGGGCCCCATGATAGCATGTAGTTCCCCGTACGGGATGGTTAGATTTATACCCTTGAGGATTTCCTTTCCTTCTACACTGGCATGCAAATCCTTAATCTCTAATATTGCTTGTTTACTCATGTCTATATTAAATGTTCTTTTTGTTATTAATGGTTTAACCTACGCTTCCTTCCAAACTGATCTCCAATAACTTTCTAGCCTCTGCTGCAAATTCCATGGGAAGCTGTTGCAACACTTCTTTGGCATATCCATTGACGATAAGGCTGATCGCCTTCTCTTCGTCTAGCCCTCTTTGCTTGAGGTAAAATATCTGATCATCGGCAATCTTTGAAGTCGTCGCTTCATGTTCTACAATCGTAGAACTATTGGCGACATCAATATACGGGAACGTGTGCGCTCCACACCGATCTGTCAAAAGAAGTGAGTCGCACTGTGAGAAATTTCTAGATCCGGTAGCATGCTTTGATACATGCACAAGGCCTCGGTAAGTATTGTGACTCTTTCCTGCAGAAATTCCCTTGGAAATAATCGTGCTTCGAGTGTTTTTACCCAAATGTGTCATCTTTGTACCCGTGTCTGCTTGCTGCATATTGTTGGTCAAAGCGACGGAGTAAAACTCTCCTACCGAATGATCTCCTTTCAGTATCGTACTCGGATATTTCCAAGTAATGGCAGATCCGGTCTCCACCTGGGTCCAAGATAGCTTAGCGTAGTCCCCTAGACAAATTCCCCGCTTAGTAACAAAGTTGTAAATACCTCCCTTGCCTTCTTTATCACCGGGATACCAGTTTTGAACCGTACTATACTTCACCTCCCCCTTTTCATGCACCGCGATTTCAACGACTGCTGCATGTAGCTGGTTCTCATCTCGCATGGGCGCTGTACAGCCTTCCAAATAACTAACATATGACCCTTCATCCGCTATGATCAAGGTGCGTTCAAACTGTCCCAACCCCTTTGTGTTGATCCTAAAATAAGTAGACAATTCAACCGGACTGCGTACCCCTGGAGGAATATACACAAAGGACCCATCACTAAAAACTGCCGAATTTAACGCAGCAAAGTAATTGTCCCTTGTCGGAACTACAGACCCCAAATATCGCTTAACCAAATCCGGATGATTCTTCACTGCTTCAGAAATCGAACAAAAGATAATCCCAAGCTCATCCAATGTCTCATTGAATGTCGTCATTACCGATACACTATCAAATACCGCATCAACCGCTACTCCCGCCAGTCGCTTCTGCTCCTCTAATGGAATCCCCAATCGATCAAAAGTACGCAATAACTCCGGATCAACTTCATCAATACTGTCATACTTTGGTTGACTCTTAGGAGCTGCATAATAACTGATATCCTGAAAATCAATCTCGGGTATCTTTAGATGCGCCCATTCAGGCATCTCCATCTCTAACCAAGCATGATAAGCCTTGAGCCTAAACTCCAACATCCATTCCGGCTCGTTTTTCTTAGCGGAGATGAATCGAACCGTGTCCTCACTCAAACCCTTCGGTATGACTTCCATCTCGATGTCCGTCACAAATCCATGTTCATACTCCTTGGCTGTAATTTCTTCTAATAACTTGTCTTCTTCTGTCATAATTTATCTCTTATTTAGAATCATTCTAAATAACAAAACCACAACAAAGGTAATCAAATAATGTTTCTTTTGAAATATTTATATGTGATTTTTACTCGTTATCGTCTCCATCATTTAGAGAACAGTCAATTTAATGCAATAAGTTGATTGAACTGCCAATGAAAAGACGCATTCTATCTTACCGCTGCAAGTCGTTACTTAAGTTTCTACCTAATTAAACGTTGAGTCTTCCTATTCCCCCCGAGTATAGATCAATGATTTGGCTTAGGTATGAAATGGCTAAGTCCTCCCCCTGACTTCTACTGCTTCGTATCAAGACAAAGAACAAACAAGGACAAACACAACTCCAATATTCCAAATTCACTTCAGAAAGCTCCAAATAGGTGTTTAAACACGACAGAAGCCCCAAACTCTCCCCCCTCAAGCATATATCATTTAGTGGAGTGGGCGTGTAAAAATCCGATCAAACAAAATCGTGTCTGAGCGAAGCGAGTTTGATTTTGTTAGGATTTTTTTATGCGCACGCAACGTTGAGCTCAAATAATGCACTAGAACTTGGAGGATTGCTTCTCAACTTGATTTTATCTTTTCGTTTAATGGGCATCCTCTTATATACTGTAAGACCCATGGAGATAATTAGATATTCTATTGCCTTATTTGAGCTAAAATGATTTGTTAGCTCTTGATTTTTGGTTCTTTGTATCAAGACAAAGAACAAAGAAGGTTAAATAAACTCCTAAAGTCTTAAACATACTCAATCATCCAAAACCTCGACTCTAAACACGACTATAGCCCCAAACTCTCCCCCTTCGAGCATATATCATTTAGTGAAGTGGGCGTGAAAAAATCCGATCAAACAAAATCGTGTCTGAGCGAAGCGAGTTTGATTTTGTTAGGATTTTTTCACGTCTACGAAGCGTTGAGAATGATTTGCCAGCTCTTGATTTTTGGTTCTTTGTATCAAGACAA
>JALSTN010000230.1 GCA_026983735.1 Saprospiraceae bacterium
TCAGGATTAAAAAGATATATAGCTGTAGAAAATATGTAATACTTTTATATTGCATATTATATATTTTTAAAGATATGAAATGGTCGAAAAGCTGCTACCATTTCATACCTAAAAAAAATAGAAAGGAATGGATTCTCTCAGAAATAGAAGGGTCAAAGGGCCGGACCCATTTTAATTGCACGCTTACGAGCGTGGATTTACGGATAAGTCTTTAGAATTGTGTATCTTTGCGCGCTTTTAGACGCTGTAGGGAAATAGTTGGAGAGGATTGAATTCTCATGGATCGAAGTAACCATAGATTAATACAGATGGGTAAAAAAATGGGAGGGGAAAGTGCTCATATAAGTAAAAACCATATAAAATATTTATTTTCTATTTACAATAGAACTAAAATCGTATGAAAAATAAATATATCGGAATATTCTTCTTGTTACTTTTGGTCCTCTCCTCGTGTAAAACTGAATACGAAAAAATTAGGACGGGTGGGGATCCCCAAAAGATGTACACGAAGGCTATGGCGTACTACGAGTCTGGTGATTATCTCAAGGCTCAGGGATTGATAGAGACTGCGCTACCGTTTTATAGAGGTAAGGCTGAAGCAGAAGAACTGTACTTTAAAATGGCTTATACGTATTATTATTTGCAGGATTATCTTTTAGCTGCCAGTTATTTTCAGAATTTTGGACGAACCTTTTTGAATAGTAAATACAGAGAAGAAGCTGATTTTATGTCTGCTGACAGTTATTATCAAAGCAGTCCGAGTTTTATGTTGGACCAAGCGTATACTCATAAAGCCATCGAGGCATTTCAGTCCTTTGCAAACAGGTACCCGAGTAGCCAAAGGGTAGGAGAAGTCAATAAGCGCATAGATGAATTAAGGGGTAAATTAGAGCAAAAGGCTTTTTACAATGCCAAGTTGTACTACGATATGGAAGATTATCAGGCGGCTAATCGTGCATTGGAAGATATCTTGGTCTCATTTCCCGACATCAATCGGGGAGAGGAAATTAGATTTTTAATCGTAAAATCACATTACAACTTAGCGGTTAATAGTGTGTTGGGCAAGCAAAAAGAGCGGTTATCGGAGGCAAGTTTAAAAGCTAAGGCTTTTATAAAGCGATATCCTAAAAGCAAATATAAAAGAGACGTAAAAACCATTTTAAAAACCATAAAGGCACAATTAAAATCCAATAAATATGAATGATCTTAAACAACGTGTTCAGAGATTTGATCCCAATCTCAAAGCGCTAAATCTCAATGAAATTTCGGAAAAGGCAAATGGCAATATTTATGAAGCTTTAGCTGTCATGGCTAAGCGTGCTAATCAATTGACCGTTGAGCTCAAGGAAGAACTCCAGCATAAGTTGGAAGAATTTGCTGTACATTATGATACAATTGAGGAGATTTTGGAGAATACGGAGCAATTGGAGATATCCAGATTTTATGAAAAGCTACCCAATCCTGCCCTTATTGCCATGTATGAGTTTATGCAAGACAAGCTGGGGTATGAATACCGAAATTTTGATAAGGATTCTATCGATTAATCTGTTGAATACCCGTTAATATGATGACCGGGTCATTACAAGATAAGAAAATTATCCTCGGAGTTACAGGAAGTATTGCTGCTTATAAGTCCGCTTTATTGGCCCGTTTATTGGTTAAATCCGGTGCGGAGGTTAAGGTAGTGATGACCCCTTCTGCAGGTGCTTTTATAACACCTCTTACTTTTTCAACACTTACTTCTAACGCTGTTTATACTGACTTGATGCGAGGGGACCAGTGGAATAGTCATGTAGAGCTCGGTCTTTGGGCCGATCTTATGATTGTAGCACCTGCAACTGCCAATTCCATCGCAAAAATGGCTACCGGCCATGTAGATAATATGTTATTGGCGGTCTACTTATCTGCTCGATGTCCTGTCTTTATTGCTCCTGCGATGGATTTGGATATGTGGAAACATCCTTCCACTAAGCGCAATATGAAATTGATTCAATCGGATGGGGTTTATTATGTTCCCGTTGAGGAAGGACTTCTCGCCAGTGGTCTGACCGGCAAAGGTCGAATGGCAGAGCCTGAACATATTCTTCATCAGATTGTCAACCATTTCATACAGAGAAAATCACTAATAGGTAGAAAAGTTCTAATCACAGCTGGCCCAACTCGTGAAGCTTTAGATCCGGTGCGGTTTATGACTAATCCGTCGACGGGAACGATGGGAATAGCATTGGCGGAGTGCCTTGCAAAGCGGGGAGCTGAAGTTCATCTTATCTTGGGGCCTGTCGGGGAAGTTTCTCTTTCCTCAGATATTGCGGTATATCCTGTAGTATCTGCAGAAGAGATGTATCACCGGTCTAGATCGTTGTTTCCTCAAATGAATGCCGGGATTATGGCAGCAGCAGTTGCAGATTTTACACCGAAAAAATACTCTGAACACAAAATTAAAAAGCAAGGAGATGAACTTGTTTTGACATTAAAACGCACCAAGGATATTGCTTTAGACTTGGGTAAAATGAAGAAAAAAGATCAATATCTTGTAGGATTTGCGTTGGAGACAGACGACGGGAAAAAAGCAGCCAGACAAAAATTGGACAAGAAAAATCTAGATTTCATCGTTCTAAATTCGTTATCTGAACCGGGGGCAGGTTTTGGGCGAAGTACTAATAAAGTACTGCTTATGATGCGGGATGGATCTACAAAAGATATTCCTCTTAAATCTAAAGCAAAAGTAGCGGAAGATATAGTAGAGCAATTATGTGAAGTGGCAGGATGGAAATTGGAATTGTAAGTATATCGAATATTGGAGATAGTCCTTCTTGTCCGATCCAAATTATACATGCGAGTGTGTAGCGATTATATAGCTGTTGAAAAAATATAATACATTTAATTTCAGTTTATTAGAAATTTATTAAAGATATGACATTTAAAGTATTTAAGATATGCTCTATCTTCCTTCTCAGCGTGCTATTGGTAGGGAGTATGAATGCCCAAGAGTTTTTAGCTGAGGTCCAGGTAAATGCCCCCAATTTGACCATTAATACAAGAAATACGATAGAGGATCTTCAGACTAAAATAAGGGAGTTTATTAACCGAACAAAATGGACAGACGATGATTTTCAAGAAAATGAAAGGATAAAGTGCTCTTTTCATTTCAATATTACTGAGGAATTGGGAACGAATAGTTTTACTGCCAATGTGAGTATAAAGGCTTCTAGACCGGTGTTTGAAAGTGGTTATGAGACTCCTATCTTAGCCATAGTGGACAAACAAGTTCCCATTAATTTTGACCAATTTACACCTCTTGAAAAAACACAAGATAATTTTAGTGATAACCTATCTTCTTTTATTAGTTATTACTTGTATGTTATTCTTGGTTTGGATTATGATAGTTTTGGGGAAAAGTCCGGAGATAAGTACTTTAATATTGCTTTTCAGGTAGTCAATTCATTGCCTCCTTCCGTAGCTAAAGGAGATCCGGGATGGGCATTGGGTGGCAAACGGTATACTCGTTATTGGCTAGTTGAAAATTATTTGCATCCCAAATTCAATTCATTTCGTACGGGGTTCTACCTCTATCACCGCAAGGGATTGGATTTGATGTCTTCTGATCCGGAAGAAGGAAGGGCCAATATTCTTAAAGCACTAAAAAATATTGCCACTACTGATAAGCTATATCTCAACTCTTACGGAGTTAAAGTATTTTCCAATACGAAGCGAGATGAGATTATTGATATCTTTAGCCCGGCCCCTTTTGATCAGCGCAATGAGGTCTATAAGATTATGACAGGCATGAACCCGACAGATTCTTACCGCTACCAATCCTTAATTAGCAATTAAATAGAAAGATGAATATTGCAATATTTGCATCGGGAGGGGGAAGTAATGCGGATACCATCATCCAACACTTTAAGCATATCAAAAATATTTCGGTAAGATTGGTGGTGACAAATAACCCTAAAGCTGGCGTGCTACGAGTGGCAGATTTCCATCAAGTTCCTTTTGAAATCATAACAAAGTCGATGTTGTATGATTCATCTGATGTGCTATCTCTCATGAAGCAATACGAGATAGACTTTATTGCCTTGGCCGGATTTCTCTGGTGGGTGCCGGACAATATTCTCAATGAATATCAGGGAAGTATTGTCAATATACATCCATCCTTACTGCCCAAATACGGTGGGAAAGGGATGTATGGACATCATATTCATGAGGCAGTGCACCGTTCTAAAGATACTTATACCGGGCTGACCATTCATCATGTCACAGAAGAGTATGATGCGGGACAGATCATAGTACAGGTCAAATGTCCGGTTTATGCTTCGGATACTCCTCAGGACATAGGTCGGAGGGTGCTTGCATTTGAACACGCAGTATACCCTAGGACGATTCAATTTTTGATAGAAGACCGCAATCCTTGAGTACCTCCGGAATGAATAGCGACGATTTTGCTTCCTTTTTTGAAAGCGCCCGAAGCGATTAATGCCATTATCACATGCATCATTTTTCCGTTGTATACAGTGTCTAATTGTATGCCTGTGTCGGTATGAAATTGTCGTATAAATTCCAAAAGGGGAGCATCTACTTTTCCAAAGCCGAGCTTGGGATATTGCTTAATAATTTCCCAGTTGGTATTCGCATCTTTGCCAAGAATATTTTGAATCATTTCTGTTTCAAAATTTTGTTTGAAGGTTGAGAATCCGAGTATTTTCGTGGAGGGGTTAGCCCATCGTATCATACCTGCCATGGTTCCACCTGACCCTATCGGAACACAAACATAATCAGGGGAAGATATTTGTCTATAGATTTCATGCATCATTTCTTCTACTCCCGAGAGATGATTTGGATCTGTTCCTCCTAATGGTATAAAAAAGACACCGGGCTGTATGAAAGTTGCGTGTTTTATACTCTGCCAGTGTTGGAAGGATTTTTTGTCTAATGTTCGAAGTTGCATTTTCCAATTCTTACAGTCTTTTAGGGTGGGATTATCGAGGTCAATATAATGTCCCCTGATACAGCCGATTGTTTTAAGGTTCATCCTATACCCTGCATAGGCTAGCGCATGGAGAAGATTGGAGTATGCGCCTCCTATTCCCATGATGGTGTGTGCATTCAGATTTTTGGCTTTCTCAAGAAGAGGTTTGATTTTTCTCCACTTGTTTCCACTTAGAATCGGATGAATGAGGTCATCTCTTTTGATCCAGAGTTCGACACCGGCTTTCGATATAATGTAATGCTGGATTTGTTCCAAGGGGCTAGGAATGCATAGTTTATCTGAACCCAAATCACGCATTAGACCATTTATAGAAAGGCTCATATACTCAGATAATGTTAGTTATAAAGTATTGATTGCAAAAAAATCTAGTTTACATTAAAGCCCTAATTATTCTACTGCGGCACATTTTGACTTCAAAAGCCAGTGTTTCCCCTCGTCGCCATAGCCTGCTATGTCTCCTTGGCGAAATACTTGCTTTTTTTGTCAAAAAGTCCCTCGCTACGAATTCTAATGCCTGATTTGGGTTCAACCCAAATCACGCATTAGACCATTTATAGAAAGGCTCATATACTCAGATAATGTTAGTTATAAAGTATTGATTGCAAAAAAATCTAGTTTACATTAAAGCCCTAATTATTCTACTGCGGCACATTTTGACTTCAAAAGCCAGTGTTTCCCCTCGTCGCCATAGCCTGCTATGTCTCCTTGGCGAAATACTTGCTTTTTTTGTCAAAAAGTCCCTCGCTACGAATTCTAATGCCCGCTTTGGGTTACGAAATCACATAGGGGAGGGTATCCATTAAAAAGCCCTTGATGTTCGCATCAAGGGCTTGATATTCATTAGAATTTTTTCTATGGCTTCAATACGATGAGTTTCTTAATTGTTAGTACTCTGTTTTGACTGTCCGAAAGAGAATACAAGTAAGTACCTTTTGGTAGAAAGAAGTAATTTTCTTTTATAACTTTATGGGTACTGTTGATATTGTAGTAGTTATCCCAGACCGGTTTGCCCAAAATATTGAGAATTTCAAGGTGGTATCTTCCCGGAGTCAAATTATCAAATGTGAAATTGACCTTACCATAAGTGGGATTAGGCTTGGCAGTAATAGATGCCTGACCACCCGGGTTTTTTGTAGCAGTAGCCCAACCTCCATAAGTCAATGAGGCAACTCCACCTATTGAATCCACTTGAATAACTGCGACAGGGCCGCTGTTGGTCTCTGAAAAAAAGCTGTAGGTGATAGAGGTATCTGGCTCTACAGGGAGTCCTGAAAAGAAGCCCTTGATTATATCTGTAGCATCACTCCAGCCAAGAACAGGACTATAGGCGAAAATTCTTGTTCTTCTGATTTCGATATTTTTTTGTCTTAGTACAGAATAACTATTGCTGGGAAGATGAAGTGTTCCCCAGGCATCGACCTTGTCAGACCGCTTGATAAATACACGTACGCTAATGGTATCAGGCCTAAAAGTAGGAGGAACTTGATTGACAATGGTGTCAGGTAAAGTGTCAAATGGAAAAGTTGTAAAAAAACTGGTCTCTTGACGGGAGACATCTTCATATTTGAGTGGAGCCCTATAAAGTGTATACGGCTCATTGTATCTGACATTGAATGATAAAAGTTGTACAATGGGGTCAAGTGAAGTGAATCCTATTTCATTGAACATTTTAGTATCTGACGCAAAAAATCTTTCAAAACTCGGAGGAATAGGCAAGAAAATATCTGCGTCTTGATAGTCTTGATAGGCTTGTGCCTGATCAGCAGGTTTATATTCGCTGGTAAGTACATTTCTGCCATTGACTCTACTAAAATCCCAGACTTGATTTGGACCGGGCGCACTTATCGTAATATCCGGATTGCGTGCGATATTTGTTCTTAATATATCTCCAGATTTTGGGAAATAAGCAGATGTGAGGACCGGTTGACTGAAGAGGCCAAAGGACAAAAAGAGTAAATATAAGGTAACTATTTTCTTCATAGTAGTATATTTTATCCGTATAAGTATGGTTCCAATGATTAAAGTAATTTAATAGTAAAAATGTTGCAGTCAAATCGTAATTAACGCTTAGGTAAGGGTGAAAAAACCTTACTATGCAAAGGTAGTAATAAAATGTACTATTCCAAAAAAATAGATAAATTCTTTTCTTGACAATCCCTTTATTTTTGATTTACTCAGCTAAGTTGGCTTATTGTTTTTGCGTACATCTCTTGCTTTGACAACGAATAGAATGCCCGCTACAATAAAAGGAATACTCAAGAGTTGGCCTGTACTTAATATGTTGCCAAAAAACTCTTGGATCCCACCTTGACTCCGTTTGACAAACTCAATGAAGAAACGCGCAGTCCATATAAATATTAAAAACCATCCGAAAAGTGCGCCTCGTTTAAATCTAATGTCTGTTTTCCAATACGAGTAAAATAGAACACCAAAGCTAATGACGTATGAGATGGATTCGTAAAGCTGAGCAGGGTGACGAGGTACATTGTCTAGTTTTTCAAATATAAATGCCCAGGGTACGTCAGTGGGCTTACCTACAATCTCTGAATTCATTAAGTTTCCTAAGCGAATAAATGCCCCGGTTAATGCTACAGGAATAACAACCCGATCTAACACCCACAACATCGGTTTATTGTATTTCTTTGAAAAGAACCATAGTGATATCAATATTCCTATCGCTCCACCATGACTGGCAAGTCCTCTGTAACCCGTAAAATGGAAGGAAGGAGAAAAACTAAAGGGCAATAACATCTCCATAATATGATGTTGATAATACGCCCAGTCATAAAATATACAATGTCCTAATCGTGCTCCTATTATAGTACCCATTATTAGATATATGAGTAATGAATCCAACAAATCGGTATTCTCTTTCTCTCGTATAAAAAAACTTCTCATCATCCTATACCCGATCATAAAACCCAATGCAAACATTAGACTATACCATCTTAAGCTAATCGGACCAATAGAGAATATGATTTCATCTGCATTCCAATGTATAAACCAGTTGATCATGTTTTTGTAATTTTGGATTTAACTTGATTTTCCTTGTTTAGTGTATATTATGCAAAGTAGTACAGATTGACTTCTTGTGCTTATTTTACTGCTGTTAATCTTAGAGTATTAATTGTAAAAATATTTTTACAGACACGAATTAGACGTGAAGATACATATACTTTTTAGTTGGGAGAAGAATTTGGAGGAATCAAGCTCATAGTGTTAATAAATTCCTTACTTTCTATAACCCTTAGAGTTTCTTAGAAGAATTATTGTTGAGGCTTAAATGAGGACTATAAGTTGACAAGGATGTAGAGATAAAAAGGATGCCGTTCCAATAGAAAATAGGAGGGAATATTATTATAAGCAATGGTTAAAATAATCCATTATCATGTAATATTTCCCATTATTATAATGGTCTAATGCAAGATTTTGGACTGCAAACAAAATTGATCAAGTAATAAGTCCTTAAACTTTCGTAAATTTACGCCTTGTGTCCTATTCGTAGACTAAAACAATTAAAACATGATGAAAATTTGGACGATAATAATGGCAATGATCTTTGTAAGTACGGTGATCAATGCACAATCAACTTCTATCAGAGGGAATAGAAAAAATTCACTTACACTTGAAGGAGGGTGGAATAGCCTTGCGGGCACCGGAGTAAACTATATGTATTCCTTCAATTCTAATTTTGCATTGGATTTTGGTGCCGGTATTGGATTACAAGGGGTTAAAGGAGGAATCCGAGCTCAGTATTATTTCTTGAAAAAGGATTTTTCTCCCTATATGGGCTTAGGGTATATCATCAATCCTTTGACTATTCCCGATCTTGATTTAATCGATGAAATGAGCCAGACAATCCAACGTATTAATATTCTTCCTGCTCATTTTACCCAAATTGTACTGGGATTAGAGTATAGAAGCAAAGGGGGGTTTGTCATTGGTTCTAATTTAGGATATGCCCGGCTTCTGAAAAATAATATAGAACCATCTGACCCCAGGGATGAATTAATTGAAAACCCTACACTTCAGGCTATAAAAATTTTATATGGAAGTGGCTTAGCTGTAAGCTTTAATATTGGATACGCTTTTTAGTATTTGCTAATTGAAATTCTTTTAACTAACCTTCTCCCACTCATACCCAATAATATTGCGTTGCTCCCGGCTAAATTCGATGCCTATGAGATAAACGTTTTCATAAGATTGGTATTTTTCATAGTAGCGCTTTTCCTTAATCTGCTTTAAGGCACTGCCGGTCGCCTTTTCGGACAGTTTGAATTCGATGATGAAGACTTTGTCTTCATACTCTAAGGTGAGGTCTATGCGCCCGAGGTTGGTGATGTCTTCCGGGATAACCCTCATCCCTAAGCTCGCCAGATAGGCATATACCACACTGGCGTAATACCCTTCGTATTCGAGTAATTTGTTGTTGGTAAAATTACTATAGGGAATGGCAGCAAAAAGGGTGT
>JALSTN010000231.1 GCA_026983735.1 Saprospiraceae bacterium
TGCAAAGAAGAAGATAAACAATGTTGACCATTTCATATCTTTAAAATTTTCTAATAAATTGTAAATAAATGTATTATAAAATTTCTGCAGCTATGTAACCGCTGCGCTCTCACATGAATTTTTTTAAACAAAACTCTGTGTGAAATTTATGTTTAATAAAATTCATATTCGTTTCATACTATACAATTTTAAGATTACTGAATACATTTTGACTTATTTTTATTGAGAACATCTGTCTTGATATAATCATTTTTAAGGATAGGTTTCCATATGAAATGGTGAAGCTCCTTTACGGTAAACACCTTTTGGGGATCCGTTTTTAACAGATAATCTGCAAAATCAGCCTCCATCTTTTTTAACTTATCCAAGTCGCAAGCCGGCAATTCGCCTTTCATGGCTTTTGCGCCCAAAACATTAATTTCTTTAGGCTTAATTCCGCTTTTCATACCTACCAATACAGCCTTGCCGTTGTCCTTTCGCTGAAGGATATAGAACCCATCCTTTATGCTGTTGTCCACATAAAAGGAATTAAACTGATATCTACCACCTGATACATATACAGCGACATCAGTGAGACAAGGAGAGCTCTTGCTCACAATACGTGTATTGGTTCGATCCACAACCCCATCGGGGTAAAGTTTGTCCAACCCCTGTCGAATGCCTAAAAAGCCCACGACTAATCCATCACACAAATGTCCATGGAATTTCTCCAAATCCCTTAGGCCAATCCCATGCTCTAGACCCAAGCGCCCTTTAGAAAAATCTGTGTCCACCACCTTAATTTTAGGGCTTTTATCCGGATGTATTTGGGCAGTACCTCGAAAGGAAACACAACTGTTCACAAGTAGAAAAAGACTCACTATGAAGATACTTTTCCCTATATATTTTAACCTATTATACATAATCCATATTTATTTATATCGTTCACTATTCTTTCTAGTGCCTCTTACAATATTACATTAAAGAGGTATCCGGACAAAATAATACAAAACGTGACCACCCCAAAAAACACCCCAATTAAACGCACCGTCATCACCTTTTTGAGCAGCATGGCCTCAGGCAAGGACAGTGCCACTACGCCCATCATAAATGCAATGGCAGTTCCTATGGGCACTCCCTTATCTACTAAAACCTGTACGACCGGCAGTATACCTGAAGCATTGGAATACATCGGAACAGCGAGAATAGTAGCCAAAGGTACCGCGAATATATTATCCTTGCTCATGTAATGCTCGAAAAAACCCTCCGGCACATATCCATGCATGACCCCACCTATGGCAATACCAAGTAGGACGTAGGGTACGACCCCCTTCAAAATCGTCTTAACCTCATTTAGAATCACCTTAAAACGTTGTTTAAAGGTCTGTTTTTCCCCTGTAAAGGCCACCTGATCTCTTTGACTTTGTTCGAGCACCTGTTTGACCCAAGGTGTTAAGAGCCTTTCCAAATGCAACCGCTGAAGAATCATCCCCGATAACGTGCCGAGTAGCACACCACTCACCACATATATCCCTGTCATTTTTGCGCCGAACAAGCCCAAAAATAATCCCACTGCAACTTCATTTACCAATGGAGAGGTGACTAAGAAGGCAAATGTCACACCCAAAGGGATCCCCCCTTTGACAAATCCTATAAATAAAGGTACAGAAGAGCAGGAGCAAAAAGGTGTGACAACACCAAACAAACTGGCCATAAAATATTCTAAGCCATAAAGTCTATTGCGAGATAAATAATTGCGTACTCTGTCGATAGGAAAATAACTATTGACAACTCCCATTAAAAATACGACAATGACAAGTAAAAGTAATATCTTGATGGAATCATATATAAAAAAATGAAGGGCATCTGCCATATGAGTTCCCGAGGACATACCTATCCCGTCATATACTATCCGGTCGGCCAATCTATCTATCCAGTCAAACATTTGCTAAAGGGATTAACTAACAACAATTGGGTTTCGAACAATCACAGGAAGCCTGGGATGCTAATGACGCCACATCTCCTTTGACCGGAAATCCGTTGGCTACCCACTTTAATAACCCCTCTCTCATATTGTAAACTTGTTGGTATCCTGCATTCATCAGATAATAGGTCGCCCGGAGACTTCTCTCCCCACTTAGACACACCAATACGATATCCCTATCCTTTGGAATCTCCCTCCACCTTTCCTCTAATTCCTGAAGTGGTATCTCAAGACAATGAGGAACATCAAAAGTTACTTGATCTAATTCAGTACGACTCCTAACATCGACAAATAACGCACCGTTTTCCGCTTTACCTTTAGCAGTTGTTGGGCATATTTCATTCGCTCGTTTCATGTATTTTAAATATTTTATAATGAATAGATATAAATGTAGTACAAATTTATGCACATATACCCATTGCGCTCATATCGAAGTCTTAATATTTATAAAAATAGAGCACCCTTTCCGGATAAATTTTATTCTCGTCAATTGATACAAATGGATTATTAGGAGCTACTTTGGTGTTGGTGTAGTTATTAACTCAATATCTCCAAAAGCTCTTCCTTTGAAGGCACACGGCCTTTTATCTTTATCTCCTCATCTACGACAACAGCAGGTGTAGACAATACATTGTACTGCATGATATCCATTATATCTTCGACCTTGATGATCTCCGCTTCGATATGATGCTCATGAACCACCTCCGTCACCAAAGCAACGGTGGTCTTACAATTTGGGCAACCCGTGCCTAATATTTTAATTACTTTACTCATATTTTATTCTTTAAATAATTAATACATTTTCTTTAGAAACAGCATCTTACCAACCTACCCTCCTGCAATATTGTCTACCCTACTACACCCGGTCACATCCCACTCCCCTCCTTATAAACAACCGTTTAAAAACCCTATATTCATTTTACATCGCAAATGTACGATTAATGACGTTATCCAGTATAATAAAAGGTTAATAAATTAAGTAAAATAGTAAGAAAGATTGTCTACTGGGTTATACGCGCATAGTATTAACCATTGAAACAACAATCCCGCTAAAGCTTGAAAAGTCACTGTTCTACACATCCCACTACCGGTGGTGTTATACAGGATGGCAAATTGTGAACATAATGTTCATTTTTTCCTTTCAAAATTATCGAAAAAAATCCTAGAAACATCGACTTCTAGCCAAAACGCATTCAAACGTATCCGCGATCATTTTTCCGGGTTAGGCCTCAAATAAAGCATGCCAAAAGAAAAAAAGAATCCTTACTTTGCAGTAAATAATCGGCACAGTCACTATAGTTATAATTGATGTGTACTTTATGATGCAATAATTTTCATCTTCGTTTGACAAAAATGCATACTTTTGCAAAAAAGTACGCATGAGATTAATTTTATCATTTTGGATAGTCATCAGTTTAATGTTAAGCGCTTGCAATAGTGGTGAGAAAATGAAGCCAATGTCTTTATTAGACTACGGCATACCCTTAACCATCCTAGTCCCGGACAGTGCTAAGGTTCGGCACCGTAAACTCAGCTTGGAAGAAGACATCACTATTAACGGGCCTTCTAATTATAAGTTACAGATTTTTGTAGCCTCCAAGACACATGCCAACGCAGCCAAACTCTTGGCAGACCAGAAAGAGCTTGTCCGACAAAGTCCTTTTTTTAGCAAGGTAACGGAAGAACTACCGGATGGATTAAAGTTTGAATCCAAAATTGACTCTACATTGACCTATGGATTTCGCAGGGTTCGAATGATGGGAGATAAAGAGATTATTTTCAGGGAAGCATTGCTCGGCACCTTCTCCAAAGAGGATATTGATCGAATGTACCGGTCGCTTGACCCAAAGAAAAAGTAAATCTATCCTCTAGAATATTATAGCGCGAGGTGCATTCATTCGCTATACGCAAGTAGGTGGGCAAGGAGGCGTCGTGGGGTCTGACGACAAGGTAAAATGCTAGGATTTGAAGTCTAGATGTACTTAAGACGAAGGACAGTTGGCGGGCAATTGGATTATAATAGCATCGAAGGACATAAAAAAGGAGGAAATGTATACATTTCCTCCTTTTTTATCTAACCGCAGGGCGTTATGAACAATGCCTCCGGTATGGGATCAGTAAGGTTTTATCCTTTAATTCTAAGAGAATAATTATCTAAATTATCACCAGAAGTGGCATTCGCAGCCATCACCATTACGGCGAAATAATCGCTTCCAACTTTAACGGTAAAGATCATTCCTGCATCGAGTTTAGGTGTTTCGCTTACAGCTGTTCCGTTGTTGAACATTGTTTCGATTTGGGCAGCAGTCTGAATATTGTTAAAGTCAGCATTAGCAGCAGCCATTACTAATTGGGCCCCTTTAACGGCCTTGATCTTTTGAATCCAATTTCCATTGCCATCTATACCGGAGTCCATAAGATCTCTATCTGCACTAGATGAGCTAACGGTAGTGAAGGTATTTAAGTCTACACTTCCTTTTTTGGGTCCATCGGCATTCCACATAATAACACCGGAAGTATCTTGTAACCCACCTGCCAGATTAACGACCAGGTCTACAGAAGCAGAGGTTCCATTATCATCCGTAACTTCCACCTTAAAATTATTCATACCCGGCTTATTCGCTCTTACCCAGAAAGACTTTTCAAAGCCATTAACATCATCCCCCGCGAGAGGCATCGGGTTGGCGCTAAAGTTGGTATTCGCATCTCCCCAATACAAATCATCCGTAGATACTGCGTTGCCATCTCCATCAGTTACAGAAAGAGTGGTAAGTGCTCCGCCACCACTTGCTTTCAAGGTAAACATCACTTTCACAGGAGGTGCATCAGTTAGTGTAATTGAGGGCGTACCATTAACTACTTCCAAGGTCAAGTCCTCAGCTATGACATCGACCGTAAAGGTCTCATTATCTGTCTTACCATTATCATCTGTCAAGACGACTTCGTAAGTAGCAGAACCACTATCATGCGCTTTGATTCCTACGGAATAAGTAAAGCCATCTTTATCAGCACCGGTTATCAGGTGCGTACCGGATGCCACATCACCGGAAAGACGAGCAGCATCGATCACCTGACCATCCTGCAAAAACTGAAGGGTTTTCAACTGAGCAGTACCTACTGTTCCTTTTACGGAGATATTGAAGACTTCCCCTGCATTGACTGCTGAGGTTGGTGTATTGGTCACTGCTACGACCGGATCGAGTTCAGAACCACAGGAAGCCATAAACATTCCTAGGGTGACGACTGCTAATACTTTGGATAAAAACGAGAATTTTCTCATATTCGTAAATTTTTATAAGTGAATAAAATAATGAATTACAAAGGTAAAGTAAATATTTAATGTTTCAATTACTTTCACTTTCGGATTAACAACATCTTAACATTAGTAATAATATATTGTTTAACTGAATACCGGTTATTAAAGCTATTGCATTTGGTATGAAATGGTGAAGTGACCAATCAACTTATATTCTCTCTCCCTTTCTAACGTAAAACACCTCGAATTGATGTATAATTCTTTATTTTTTTTTACCTTGTGGCTCAAATTTACTTTAATCCCATTTGACAATATTCGATATGCGTATTCTTTACCTTTTAATTTTAATTGGCGCAACACTTCAGGTTAACGCTCAAAACAGAAACGGTGTCCAATTTCGAGAAACCACTTGTAATTTAGACGTAGATGCAGGCGAAGACATCGTACTTTGCAATGGAGAACCTGGTCAATTAAACGGGTCAGCCAGCGGAGATATCACTTCCGTTGAATGGACACCGCCTATCGGGTTGAGCGACCCTAATTCCTTATCACCTACCGTGGATGTCAGCACCCAAACCGTATATACCCTTACCGTAATGGGGATCGGTGGTAATGTCATTGAAAACGGAGATTTTGAAACAGGAAATATTAGCCCCGCCACTTCCAGTTTAGCATTTCATAACCCGGGCACCTTCTACGCAGGGCCTCAAGGCACTTACACTGTAACTAGTGTATTTCAGGTAACAGGAGTGCCCAATGTCTGTGACCCCCACGGTGGGGGTAACATGATGGTCGTCCATGGTGGAAGCCCGAACATGTGGTGCCAGACAGTGAGCGTTGAGCCGATGACAGATTACAAATTTTCCGGATGGTTTATGGGGGCAGACTTTTTGGGGTTAATTTCTACTACCGATGTCGATGTATATATCAATGGCCAAAACATTGGAGGAACCGGCGGCAATGGTATCTGCACATGGAATGAAGTCAAGGCGGTCTGGAACTCAGGTGGAGCGACCTCGGCCACTATCTGCATAGATGGCTCAGGAGATGGAAGCTCCTGGACGGCCATCGATGATCTGGAACTTGTAGAATGCTGTGTTGAAAAAGATCAAGTAACCGTACGTGTAGAAAAGGTCCAAGCCAACATTCCCTTTGGGGGGGTATTAACTTGTACTGCACCAACCCTTATGTTGGATGGACAGCGATTTTCAAAGGGCCCGATTGTGTCTTATGAATGGGATACCGATGATGGAGAAATCGTAGATGGACAATACGACCCAATTGTAACCGTTGGGCACAAAGGCACCTACAACCTCACTGTAACCGGGGAATTAGGCTGTACAGATGAGACCTCTATACTTGTAGAGGGCAATACCGAGCCCCCTCCCCTAACCGTAGACAATACGCACCTCACCTGTCAGATCGATAGCGCCCGGATTATCGCTGAAGGAATGGGAGAGGAACTCGTTTATCATTGGACCGGACCCGACTCATTTTCCTCTTCCAAGGCTATTGATACCGTAGAAAATGGGGGGAAGTATTACGTAGAAATAATTGATAAATTCTTCTGTAAGAATAAAGATAGCGTATTGGTTAAAGACTTTAAGACGAACAAATCCTATAGCATTGGGATTGACTCGCTTAGTTGTCAACAGGACTCAGCATTAATTTACCTTATAGGCGACACCTTGATCAGTGAATATAGTTGGACAAAAGGACAGAATACCACGACAGATACCAACCAAATAGTGGTTTACGATACAGGAGTCGTCCAAACCGTTTTTAAGGATAAGTTTGGATGTGTCTGGAGGGATACCTTACACATAGAAGGAGAAACGTCCCATCCCAATCTCTCAATTCAAGGGGATACCATCACTTGTAGCCAACCCGAAATTATGCTTTCTGCCTATTCGGACTCCCTTATTATGGAATATCAATGGAGTCTACCAAATGGTACTACTTCAACAGGAAAAACACTACTTACCCAAGATACCGGCTGGCATTATGTTACTGTTACACCGGTGCACGGATGTATGACTATCGACTCCTTCTATGTCCATCAAGTAGGGGATATCCCTAGTCTATCCATCCAGGGTGATACGATCAACTGTACCCGCCATTCGGTTACTTTAACTGGCACCTCCGACGGCCAATCCCTCGTGCCCCTTTGGAGCGGTCCGGGCATCGTACAAACCAATGGTTTATCTGCTGAAATTAATCAACCCGGCGTCTATACCCTTCAAATTACTACCCCAGAAGGCTGTGAGAAAAGTATTTCCTACGAAGTCATAGCTGACACAGTTGCGCCAAACGTCGTCATCTTAGGTGGAGATATCGTCAATTGTTTAACCCCTTCTGTAAGGATATATCCTTACGGAGACTCTACCATTTCATACCAATGGAATGTCCCCCCTCAAGTGATTAGAAAAGGAGATACCATCATAACGGATGTAGAAGGTTGGCACTACCTTTCGGGAACAAGCGATAATACTTGCAGTAGTATAGACAGCATTTATATTCAAGTTGATACCGCAAGACCTCCATTTCTACTTGACAAAATTGATTTTACTTGTCGTTCAGGAATGGGACAGGCATCTGTTTCCCCTCAAGATTCAGGGACTTATTATTGGCGCAAACCCGGAGAATCCACGTTTTTTATCGGAGATACTTCCATCATCGTCACGGAGGAAGGCTGGATTTATTTCAAAGAAGTATATAGCAATTCTTGTGCGAGAGAAGACTCTATCTACGTCTCTGTTGATACCCTTGGTCCTATCCCGATCGTAAAGGACGACACCTTGGACTGTGGGGATGACCAGTTGACATTGAACCTCATAATTAGGAATCCGTATGAAATGGTCGAATGGAGTGGAGCTAATGGATTTTCTTCATCCGATCTTCACCCCGTCATTCGTGAGCCGGGGGACTATACGGTGACTGTTACCTCTTCAAATGGGTGCACCGGGACAGCAACACTTCATATCGAGCAAGTCGGAGCGATTCCTGATCTAACTATTCAGACTCCGGATACGATCACTTGTAGTAAAAGTGCTATTTTACTCGAACCACAATCTTCCTTTAACAACTTATCGTATAATTGGACGTTCCCCGATGGGTCACAACATACAGATGCTTCTCCCAGTGTACAAGACTCCGGTTGGTATACGCTGACTGTCAAAACTCCGGAAGGATGTACAAAAACTACCCGGATTTATGTAGCGGCTGACACGGAACGCCCAATGGTTTCTTGGTCAGTGGATACGCTTACTTGTAGTAAGCTAGAGACGGTTATTTCTCCGCTGGATAATCCCGGAGGTATTACTTATCAATGGCGCGGACCTAATGGATATTCTGACCAGAGTGCGGAACCAAAAAATATTAATATTTCCGGCAACTACATTGTAGCCTATCAAGGCCTCAATGGATGTATTCAAATAGATACCCTGTTTGTCCCGGAAGATAGGGTTCCGCCTAGTCTATTTACCCAAGATGACACGCTGGATTGTCAGACGAACTCGGCATTGCTGGACTTCAAATCTTCTACTAAAAATCTGCTTGTTCGATGGTTAGATGCCCGTGGCAATCAGCTTGATTCCGGCAATACCCTTTCTGTTTTGGATACGGGTATATATATGCTTGTAATTGAAGATCTGGACAATCATTGTACCACTCAAAGGACCATACAAGTCTTCCCACCTAACCAAATCCAAGCACTCGCCATAGAAGATAATCAAGATTGCGTCAACCCCAAGGCAATGCTTGAAGTTACAGAAGTCGTCGGTGGAACTCCGCCTTACCAATATGCATTGGATAATGGCCCCTTTGGTTCGAAGACCTCTTGGGAGACAGATCCGGGTACTAAAACAATTCAGGTCAAGGATAGTAAAGGATGCTCCTATACAGAGCAATTCCTAATAGATCCCTTTATTCGACTTACTGCCGATATTATCCAAGACCTTGAGTTGTTCTTGGGAGAACAAATCCAAGTTAAAATACAGACGAATCGTTCTCCGGGTGAAATAATCCGTTACACCTGGGACCCCACTGAGGGACTGAGTTGTACAAATTGCCCGGACCCTATCATCACCCCGACATCCAACACGGTGTACACTATCGTCATAGAGGACCTTTTTGGATGCACAGATACGATCTCCTTGCGCGTCAAAGTAAAGACCTCAGACAAAGTATATATTCCCAACACTTTTACACCACAATCAGGGTCGGGAAATAGCAGCTTCAAGATTTACCTCCCCAAAGGGACAGACGCGGATATTCTCAATTGGAAAATTTACGATAGATGGGGAGAGGTCGTGGACGTTGCTTCAGGAATAAAGGTAAGTGAACATAAGGGTTGGAGAGGCCAGTTTAAGGGAAAATCCGCACTGCCCGGAGTCTATGTTTATCAGATTACCTTGAGATTGGAGTCCGGCAAAATCATTCATCTCACAGGTGATGTCACTTTACTTAGATAATCTAATATAATGGAGGGATGCGAACAAAATGTTTTATCGGGAGATTTTTTAGATACCTCAATACACAGGCTATTACATATTAAGACCACCACAGACACTTAATACCTGACCGGTGATATACTTGGACATATCGCTCGCTAGAAAAACAGCAGCATCAGCGACTTCAGCGGGATCCGCCAGGCGCTTAAGAGGGATATTTGATAAAAAATTAGCTTTCGTAGCGTCATCCAGTTGCTCTGTCATATCTGTAGCAATAAACCCGGGAGCAAGTACATTACAACGTATATTGCGCGACCCTACCTCTTTGGCTACTGACTTCGAAAACCCGATAATTCCCGCCTTAGAAGCAGCATAATTAGCTTGACCTGCATTGCCAAATACACCTACTACTGAAGATATATTAATGATGGATCCCGCTCGCTGTTTCATCATAGTCCTGAGCACATGTTTGGTCAGATTGAATACGGATTTCAAATTGACTTGAATCACTTGATCCCATTGTTCTTCTGACATCCTAAGGAGCAGGGTATCCTTGGTAATTCCGGCGTTGTTTACTAAAATGTCCACTCCTCCAAAGGCTTGAACGACATCTTTGATCAGCTGCTCAGCATCCTGAAAAGAACCCGCATCAGAGCGAAATCCGAGTATCTTACCTGAAGCCCCAGACAATTCCTCCATTAATTGATTGGCCTCTTCTTCAGAGGAACGATAAGTAAAGGCTACATCTGCCCCTTCCTCAATAAACTTGCACACCATCGAACGACCAATTCCCCTTGAACCGCCTGTAATTAATACTTTTTTTCCGGATAGTAATCCCATCTTACTTTTGTATTTGGTAATCAACAAACTTTTAAACACACCTGACACATTCTAGCGAACCCATCATTTAGAATGCCAAAATTACATAAAAAAAAGAAATTAGGTCCTGCTGCCTCCCCTACTCTGTGCGTCCTTCCATAATGCGTCCGAAGTGATAGAGTTTATACAGATCAAATAACCTTAAATTCGGCCTTTCATCGTAGAGATTGCGATTTATACGCTCTTCCCAATGGCGGTACAGGGCAGAAAACACTTTCCAAAGCTTCATCCGATCCAATCTCGAATACCAGCGGGTGACAGGAGTCTGAAGTATAGGAGACGATCTTTGCAATCGGGCTAAATTATGGAGTCCCTCAAGTGTTTTATCCAAAAAAACGCGCGTTTCTTCCACTCCTCTATGTAAGATAGGATTATCAATATGTCGTATGAAATGGCCGGCATCCTGAAGCCTCAAAGCCAACAAAGTATCTTCATGACCGTAGCCTGTTATAGCTTCTTCAAAGGGAAACTTAAGCGCAATCGAACGCTTAATCATAAAATTATTGGACTGGAACGCAAGATTCCCAATTTTCTGTCTCTTGATCGCATTGCGGGCCTCGCGTTGAACGCCATAAGTCCAATGTAGGCGTTTCTTCTTTGATCTGGGAGGCCGTTTTGTATAGACACGCCCTCCATAAACTATTTCATACGAGGAGAGCTCTCTGACATAACGCTTAATGAACTTTTTGGAGCGAATCTCTGAATCACAATCCAGAAAGATGAGATGGTCATACATGGCATTATAGGCCAACTTATTTCTGATCGCCGATCGTCCTATATTCATCCCCAACTCAATATAGCTAACTCCATAAATCGTATCCAATGCGCGGTTAATTTGTAAAAACTTATCCTTCGACCCATCATCAAAACACAAGACCTGAAAGGGAATCTTCGCCTTGATACATTGTGCAGTCAGCTCCCCGACCAATTTTCGTACATCGTGGTTATAGATAGGAATCAGGATAGAGAGCATAATCGGTACTCCGGTTAATCAAAGACTGAAAAATGTATATATCTCTTCGGGTGCAGACGCATATCTTCCACTAGCTTATTCAAATTGTTTATCGTCGCATTGAGCTCATCATACAATGCTTGATCCTTTTTTAATTTACCCAGTGTTCCTTTGCCATCATTGACAGAGGAGAGTAAATCGTTCGCCTGCCCTATCGCCTTATCAACACCGGAAAGGGTTTGTTTGAATCCGATGAGTCCATTGCGCAACTCGACGATTGCTTTAGAAGTATTTTCGACGGTTTTTTTGAGCCCTGCATCCGCCAGTTGAGCACTTATACTATCTACATGAGCCAAGACACCGGAAATATGATGGTTATTGCGTCTTATTTCAGCAGTAATCGCCGCAAGATTTGACATCATCCGGTTTAGATTGCCGGAAGAAGCATCCGTCATCTTCTGAACATCTTGTGTGATTTTAGCTAACGTAGTGGCAGTTTGATGCAATGCGCGGATGGTCTCTGTAACTTTATCTTGGTGTGCCGGGTCGTCGATTTGTGTGGACAATGCCTGGAAAAGACTATCTATACCACTGCTTACTTTTTGCATGTAAGGATCTATTTGCTCAGGTGCTCCCAAAAATGCAGAAAGTGGTCCCGCCTTGCCGCTTTTGATAAAGGAGTGCTCCTCCAAACAATTTTCATGACAAATCTTCTCAAAACGTAATTCCAAAGATTTTCCGCCGAATACCCCTTCATCAACCAACACCGCCCGTGTATCTTTTGGCAAAGTAATCTCAGGTCTTACCTTCAACTCTACTATCACATAATCCGGATCATCCGGATCCAAATACAAATCCGTAACAGTTCCAACCTGAAACCCATTGGCATATACTTTTGCACTCTTCTCCAACTTATCTACGCTGTCATAGCGCACTTTATAATGTAGAGAATCATCCAAAAGCTCCTTGCCTTGCAAATACTTATACCCCACTAACAGGACAATCATGGCTGCAAAAAACAATAATCCGATTCTAACTTCTTTCTTCATTCTTACATTTACTCGATTTAAAGCACAAAGATAGAGTTATATTCCGGAATAGAATATCAAGAATAGAGCTATCTTTATTTCCACACTTACCGGAACGCACCATCGCATCTGGTCCTGTTCCATCCAATGTGCTCATTCTACTACCCACTAAATTGGAAGATACAGCCACAATTACATTCTAATAGGAAATGATAAACGCTCCATCAAATCCCTTGCGAATCATATTGCTTCTGCATTGCTCTGCTGCTTCAAAATCACTGAATTGACCCACCTTATACTTGTAAAATTTGCCCTCTCTTTCCTGTCTACATCCCTTAATGGAACGCATTAACTCTATCTTTGGTTTTGAGGTAGCAGCTATCTGCACGGTATACCTTCTTGAAGGTTTCCCCGCATTATTCCTCTTATACTTTGGAGAAGAATATCTTCCTTGGCTGGATACCGTATGGGTAGATGTAACAAATGCACTCGGTGGACGCCCTTCAACCTCGGCCTTGTATTGCACGATAGCGTCAAAGAGAGATTGGGCTATTCGATGCTGTCCGTCTTCTGTTGTAAGCATTTTTCGGTCATTGGGATTCGTCAAAAATCCTGTCTCCACCAACACACTGGGCATCGAGGTGCGATAAAGAACATAAAATCCCGCTTGCTTGACTCCACGGGAAGGATTGTTTAGATGCACAGACAAAGCATGCTCAATATGATCAGCAAGGCGGATACTTCTGTCTAACGAAGCATTCTGATACATAGATAAGAAAATATGCCCGGTAGGAGTATTGACATCAAAATCGTAATGATGACCCGCATCGGATTCAAGCTTGACAACCTCGTTTTCCCGCTTTGCTACCAATAGATTATCCTTGATTTTATGAAGTCCCATGACGTAGGTCTCTGACCCATGCTTCCCCTTATTCTTATGGAAGTAGTTGCAATGCACCGAGAGAAATAAATCTGCCTTCACATCATTCGCTCGCTCTGCCCTACCATGTAGAGGGATAAAAACATCCTTTTCCCGGGTATAAACTACTTTGACTCCCGGTATTTCTTCCTGAATAATTCTCCCAAGCCTTCGCACAATAGCTAAAGTGATATCCTTCTCCCGCACCCCATTGAAAATAGCACCGGGATCCTTTCCGCCATGCCCGGCATCCAATACGATAAGCTTTACTCGATCAACCTCTAGCTCCTGCCCCTTTACCTGAGAGCAGCAAAATGCACTTAAGACTATAAAAATAACGTTAAAGCATATATTATGACTCGGCATCGGGATCTTTTATCTATTTTTGATGCACAAAAATACTATAGTTTTATAATATATGATAATTTCATAATATATATTAACACATATATTAGTTTTTTAAATATATAATAATAAGAATATATATACACTATCACATTGAGGATCCGACTGTTGTACATAAAATTAATTCTAACCTTCAGCACATTGTTGATGGGGAAGACCGTATTTGCTCAGCAGGATTCGTTAGCTCCTACTTTTCCTACTTCCGACAAAAGCACCTTAGTACTGAAGGACAGTATAGTAAACGATACACTCTCAAAGGATACCCTTTCCCAATCCAACATCAATTTTACTCTTTCGAATGATGCTTTGGACCAACGCGTCGAATACGGTACGAGAGGAGCCAATGACTCAATTCTCTTCGATTATCCTAACAGTTTGGTATATTTATATGGAGATGCTTATTTGATATATGGTACTATGTCATTAGATGCGGGCTTTATACGAATAAATTTGGACAGCAACACGTTGACCGCTGAAGGCATTAGAGACAGTTCGGGCCGGATGGTTCGTCCACCACATTTTAAGGATAAAGACCAAGAGTTCACCTCTAAAAAAATGCGTTATAACTTCAAAACAAAAAAAGGCATTATATACGATGCAGTGAGCAAATACAGTGAGCTTTTTATCCGAGGCAGTAAAACAAAATTTCTTTCTGCCGAAGGGGATTCTACTTTAGAGGATGATGTCTTATTTAACTCATCTGCGATCTTTACCACCTGTGACCACCCACAACCCCATTATGGCATTCGAAGTAACAAAATAAAAATCATCCCTGGAAAACTTGCAGTAATCGGACCTTCTCGTATCGAACTCGATGGACTTCCTACTCCATTTTGGATTCCATTTGGGTTTTTCCCTATCAGCCCTAAAATTCACTCCGGATTAATTTTCCCTCGGGATTACACCTACGAACGAGACTTGGGATACGGACTTAGAAATATAGGTTGGTATTTTGCTATCAATGATTATATGGACTTTACTCTATTAGGCGATATTTACTTCAATACCCCGATCTCCTATCGTGTTAGTGGGGATTATCGCTACAACATAAGATACAAATACAATGGTCGTTTGAATCTCGGTTATTCCAAGCGGTTTATCGAGCCTCCCGGAGATTACCATAAGAATGGCATCACTTCTTTTTCCATAACCTATAGCCACAATCAGGATAGTCGAGCGAATCCCTACCATCACTTCGGTGGATCGATTAACATCCGTACGAATGGTTACGACCAACTCAACTACAACAATGCGCAGCGGGTATCTCAAAATAGCTACAATTCGAATCTCAATTACCGAAGGACTTTCCCGGGCAAGAGATACAGCTTGACCGTAGGGCTCAATCATTCTCAAAGCACCAAAACAGGTGATGTTCGCCTTACCTTACCTCAAGTCAGCTTTAATCAACCTACGACATCGCCTTTCAAAGAATTGCAGAAAGGACATCAATGGTATGATGATATTACAGCCAGCTATTCATTCAATTTTGCCAATGAGCTGCGTACAAAGGACTCCTTACTATTGACACCTGACCCTTGGTCTCATCTCAACTATGATATTAGGCAAAATGCAAGTACGGATTATACATTCAAAGTGCTAAAATATATCCACGTCACCCCCAATGCTCAATTTACGGAGTATTGGCACTTCAGACAGCTCAATAAAACGAAGAAAGATTCACTTCAGATTAACGGCCGGGATACATCACGCATCGAATACATCGTATTGGATACGATCAGTAAATTCACCCCTTTTCATGAATTCAGTACGGGTATCTCCGCCAATACTTCTCTATATAAAACCCTCCTTTTCAAAAAAGGGTTTCTAAAAGGCCTCCGCCATAAAGTAACACCAAGTATCAATTTTAACTATTCACCGGATTATAAGAATGAGCGCTATCAATATTTCAAGCGTATAGATACTGATCCCAACCCCGATATTATTCATGAAGAAGATTATTCGATCTTTCTACCAGGGGTAACCGGAACGCCTTCCCCAAAGGCACAATCTTTTAACTTGAGTTACTCCATCGGAAATAACCTGGAAGCTAAATATTTTTCAAAACGGGACTCCTCCACCAAAAAAGTTAAATTATTTGACTATTTCAATATTAATGGAAATTACAATTTTTCTGCCGATTCGTTTCAATGGTCTCCTGTATCCTTTTCCAGTTATATGCAAATTATTAAGGGCATTACCTCCCTGCGTTTTAGCATGGGAATGGACCCTTACGCCTTAGACGTCTCTTCCGATGGTAGAGAGTACAGGAGCAAGACGCTTCAATTTGAAAGGAACAAACTTCCATTGCGTTTTGATTACGCTACTTTCACTTTGTCGACCAGAAGTACATTAAAAAATATATACACCAAATACTTCTCCTCTTCCTCCACACAAAAAAATAATAAAAAGAAAGAACAAGATAAATTGACTCTGTTTAAATTGGTAGAGACTTTCACCTTAACGCATGATTTGGTCTATTCCATTCGCAAGTCAACGGTAGAAACCCGTAAAGATATCACCAGGAATACCCTAACTATTCGGGGCAATATCCCTTTGACAGACAACTGGGCCATCAATGTCAACAATATCGGCTACAATTTCATTACAAAAGATTTCACTTATCCCGATGTGGGCATATCCAGAAATTTACACTGCTGGCAAATGCGATTTAACTGGCAACCGCAGCGAGGAACCTACTCATTTTTCCTCGGTGTTAAACCCGGTACGATGTTGGATTTCATCAAAGTGCCCTATAATCGCACCAATACATCCGTTCGTTTTTAGGGCTTATTTGAGGTGTATTTGGTATGAAATGGCAGGCGAGGATAAAATGAACACTTTTAGAAGTAAATAGCTGACCCTATTCGTTCGCTACTATACTTTTCTCTTCTTAGAACCTTGCCCTCTGTACTAAGGACAAAACGAAGAATTATCCGTTGTATATATTTTTAGAGAAGTACTGAAATACTCCAATTTATATATTTTGCAACCCGCCTTGGCTTAATCTATTGGATTTTAGACCCACTAACGGATCAATGTAATAGTTCCCTGCATACGATGGATTTGCCCTAATTGGTCTTCAATTTCTGCAGTATAAACAAAGGCACCGGGGGCCATGGGCCTAGTTTTAAATGAACCATCCCAACCTGCATCAGGATCTATTACACTTCGATTCTGAACAAAGAAAACCACATCCCCCCATCGGTCAAAAATGCGCAATTCACGAATAATTGCATCTTCATCATCCGTTAAAACTTGAAAGACATCATTGACTCCATCTCCATTGGGTGAAAAGACATTAGGGATAAAGAACTTTCCTGTAGATTTGAAAGGAACAGAGCGGGTATAGATGCAATTGTCACTATCGGTTATCTCAACTTCTATCGTCACATTTGACCGATCCATGACAAAAGTATTTTCCATACAATTTTGACAGGAGACTATAGAGGCCGGTGTCCATTTTATTTGTTTAAGGGGCAAAGCAAGACCTTGGATATCGACTTGTAGCTTGATACTCTGTCCCCTTTTTAATTCAGTTTGATTGGTAAGAAGATCGACGGAACCCAGTCCCGGTTCTAAAAACTCTATTCCCTCGCTCCACAGGCATCCATGTGCATCTACTACCTCAACATCATAAGTCCCTGAAGAAAATAGCTGAGCATTTAACTGACTAATCGTCGTAGGAGTTCCATTTATAGAAATACTATACGGAGCCGTCCCACCTATAATAGTATTCACTTGAATCCTACCTCCTTCCGGATCCAAACACGTAGGCTTTTGGATCTCAAGTTCACTTTCTAATACATCGGGTTGTACTATATCAATATTTTCCACAATAGAACATCCCATTCCATCTGTAATGGTGACTTCATAGTGCCCCGCAGCCTTACCTGTAATCTTACTAGTATTCTCCCCTGTATTCCATTCGTAGGAATAATTCCCATCTCCTCCGGAAGGGAGAGCATCAATACTGGCATCTTGCTCCCCATTACAGGAAATAGGTGTGATTTCATTAAGTGTACTAACCATTTCAGGCATTACAATCAAATTAACTTGGAAAGTGCTATCACACCCATCTACAGAATTATAGTGGAATAGGTATTTTCCGGTCGCGTCCATTGTTTTTCCATCTATAACGAGCCTATCACCATAACAGATGGAAGTATCCATCTCTAAATAATAATTCTGAAATTTTGTAAGATTAAAATATATTACACTATCACAACCACGAACGCTATTGAGATGGATTTCATACGAACCCGGTGTCTTAAACCATTTTCCGCCTATGGCTACACTGTCGGTAGCGCAAACAGCCGTATCAAGGGTCATAGTAGAAGGGGGAATGATTTTTAAAGTTACATCCAACATGGAATCACAATCTTGCCCGGATACTAAATTAAACGCGTATGTTCCTTCCTTTGACAACTCTTCCTTACCAATGAGAATGCTTTCACCCTCACAAATAGAGGTATCAATTTTGGTGTGATAAACGGGATGAAATCCCAGATTAACCTCCACCAAGCTATCACACCCCAAACCATTGGTTAGTTTTAATTCATATACCCCAGGATCGGAATACCGCTGTCCATGCAAGTCAAGCGTCTCCCCTTCACAGAGCATAGTATCGACGGTCATATGTGCGATTGGAAGATGTTTAACATTGAGAATAATCGTACTGTCACATCCATACTTATTCTGAAGCTGAACCGTATATTGCCCCTCTTTATCAATCGTTTGGTTTTCCCAATTCAAAACATCATTTTCACAGACGAGGGTATCCATCGTCCTAGTATTTTTCAAGTATTTATAATGGTACGAATCTGTAACAAGGCATTCTCCATTGATCATCAATCGCACTCTATAATCACTCTCTGGAGAAGAGGTAATCTTGTACGTATTAGACGTAGCATTCAGAAGGGCTACTCCATCCTTATACCACTGATAGGTGACATTGGGGAAGGAGGGGGCGGTAAGGATAACTTCTTCATTGCACATATCCGCTTTTACCTCTAATTTTTTAACGTCAAATGATTTCTTTTCAGCCAATTGCAGACCATCTAAAAAATAATAACTCTCTTGTCTGACCTTGTCACATGATGGCCCGATAGCGATAACTTCGATGTCTTGATTAACGGTAAAATCAAGCGTAACCTTTACCCATTCATCATTTCCGGCCACATAAGTATCCGCTATTTGAATCCAATTGGGCAATCCCATAGGACAATCAGAATAGAGTTGACCGGGAATTCCAAAGGGTAAATCAGAACAGTATTTAGCTCCAAATATACTTAAATGAAAAGGACTCTTGCTCCCCCATACTTGTCCGGGCTTACCAAATCCAACATAAAATTGCAACCTATACTCCACGCCATCCAATAATGGACTATTCAGACAAGCGCCGGTATACTCTTTATAATCATCTTCATCTCGAAAAGCAACAAAACCATTTCCCGCAGGGTATGGCTTCGGAGGAATAGAGCGAAAGACATCGCCCATATATCCACAAGTGTGAAAATAATCCGTCGTAGCATCCGATGCTTGAATCCAATTCTTAGCACAGGAGAGCTGAGCGATATTCGTCGGACAACAATAGCGGTCCTCAAAGGAGGAATTGGGAATCAGGGAAGAAGCAAATAAAAGGGTATCACCATTGGCATGACAAGTACAATCCGGGTCGTTGATATCTACTAGACCATCATTGTCATCATCTATCCCATTGTCACAAATTTCCACACCAGATGCCGCTTCATTCTTCGTCATTATACCTCCCCATCCAACGACAATGACTAAAAGCACTAAAACCCTCCACGATATGCTCATTTCAACTTCAATTCAGTTATTAACGGATATGCACTTAACTGCAAAAATATCTCCACAATTCTTTCCCACACGTTCTATTGTCCAAAAGATGCACAAAGATACAAGGATATTATGACACCCTTGCCAATTAAGTACATCTTTTTCGAGCGACAAACATACGAAGATTTAATCAATAGAAACAAAATTACATGTATTTTTTTTATAAAATATAACTATCATATTTTTAAAGAGTTATGTTATAATTGAGAAAATATGTATCACCATTTCATACCGATCAGAAATTCAGTAAATTACAGCGCACAGTGCCTTTGCAAAAGAAGACCTAGTTGTTGTTCAAATCAACTAATTTTTTACCAATTGCAATTAATCGTTTTTTATGCACAATTAAATTACATGAGGTCCACAGGATGATTTATCTTTGAGGCCTAAATATACCAGTTATGAAATACATTCTTTTCAAAGAAGAGGAGGGCGTTGCAACCCTTACTTTTAATCGCCCCTCCAAGTACAACAGTGTCAATCAAGGGATGGCCTTTGAAATCCAAGAACGCCTGGATTATATAGCCTCGAATAATGCCATAAGAGCTGTAGTAATCACCGGGGCCGGTAAAGCCTTTTGCGCGGGACAAGATCTCGCTGAGGTCATTGATCCGGAAGGCCCTGAACTAAGAGATATCGTTAGCAAACACTACAATCCCATCATCCAAAAAATAACACAATTAAATCGACCAGTTTTGGCTGCCGTCAATGGGGTAGCTGCTGGTGCCGGGGCTAATATCGCCTTAAACTGTGATATCGTCGTAGCAAAAAAATCCGCCTCTTTTATTCAAGCCTTTTCAAAAATTGGTCTAATTCCGGATAGTGGTGGAACTTATATTCTACCTCGCCTCATAGGTTACCAAAAGGCGCTAGCTGTTGCCTTGTTGGGAGATAAAATCAGTGCAGTTGAAGCAGAAAAATTGGGCATGCTCTATCGCGTATATGAAGAGGAGGACTTTGACACTTCTGTTCAATCACTTGCTGAAAGATTAGCTCAAATGCCCACATATGGTCTTGCTCTAACTAAACAGGCCTTTCAATTGGGACAAAACCAATCCCTGGAAGATCAATTGATCATAGAGGGGCATCTCCAAACCTTAGCAGGCAACTCCGAGGACTATAAAGAAGGGGTAAATGCATTTTTAGAAAAAAGAAAACCCATTTTTAAAGGTTTTTAAAATCAATCTATGAAATCATCACATATAGGAATAGCGGGGTCCGGAGCAATGGGCTCAGGCATCGCCCAAGTAGCTGCGACTGCCGGACACCCTGTTTTAGTCTACGACATTTCACAGGATGCTCTTGATCGAGCTCAAAGTCACCTTAAGAAAATACTCCAACGACTCGTGGAGAAAGGACGCCTTACCGATAGTCAATCTGCTGAAATATCCAATAGAATAACCTACACAAAGAACTTACACGACTTAAAGGATACGACATTAGTCATTGAAGCTATTATTGAACGCCTGGATATTAAATCTGAGTTGTTTATCCAACTGGAAGAAATCGTCTCTAAAGATACGGTATTGGCTACCAACACATCATCTTTGTCCATCACGTCCATCGCTGCAGCTTGTCAGCACCCCGAAAGAATAATCGGTTTGCATTTTTTTAATCCTGCCCCTTTGATGAAACTGGTAGAAGTTATTCCTTCCCTACAAACCGACCGATCCTTACCCTCTAAGATGACTCAACTTATGCAACTCTGGGGAAAATACCCGGTTGTCGTTAAGGATACACCGGGTTTTATTGTAAACAGGATAGCGCGGCCTTACTATGGAGAAGCGCTTAAGATATATGAAGAAGGCCTGGCGGATATCCCAACGATAGACGCAGCCATGACGGAAATCGGCAACTTTAGAATGGGGCCTTTTACTTTAATGGATTATATCGGAAATGATGTAAATTACACGGTGGCATATACAGTATTTCAAGCTTTTTATGGTGACCCGAGGTATCGCCCCTCGATTCTTCATAAACGGATGAAAGAAGCAGGATACCTAGGAAGAAAATCAGGAAAAGGATTTTATGACTATGACACAAATAAAAACCTAATCCCCATTGCGTCTATCGGCAATACAATGCTGACTAAAGAAGAAATAGCCCATAGGATCATTTGCATGCTCATCAATGAAGCAGCCGACGCATTGTATATGGGAGTGGCTTCCAAAGAAGATATTGATATAGCAATGACAAAGGGAGTGAATTACCCCACAGGCCTTCTTGCCTGGGCCGATGAAATCGGAATCAAAGAGTGCGTCAAAACGATGGATGACCTGTTTGGATGGTATCGCGATATGCGGTATCGCTGCTCTCCGCTTTTGAGAAAGATGGCTCTGCAGAACCAAAATTTCTATCCCTCATAGACTACTGGGATTGTTTCTGCTTTCTTTTCTTTTGGAGGTATCGGAATAAAAGGTACAACAAATAAATGTGTATTAATCCAAACACTTGAAACCCGATCAGATAATAAGGCCAAGGCCCCATCACCAAAGGATTATTCGCCAAGGGCTTCTGACATAAATAAATGTAATTACTTCCTATGAAATAGTTGACAATTCCAACAAAAATCAAAAAAGCATTTCCTACCAAATACCCGTACAACCAGCTTCTCTTCCGTATATCTCTCTTTTCTACAAAAAAGAAATACAACGCCATAACTATAATAACTGCATGCCCCAAATAATACTCCACCAACAGCCAAATCGTACCGTCTCCATGGGTGAGCTCCGGAGTTAGAAAACTCTGAAATGCGCCCGCCATTCCTAAGAGTAAAAGAAACTCGTAGAGCACCTGATTAAATCGAAACAACAAGATAATCGTCACTATTCTGGAAAAGGAGCACATTTGTAAAGGCAGTGAAGTCTTGATATCCCACATGCCGGTTTGATGGAGATAATACTGCATATAAATTTCTCTAAGTATAAGTAGAGTACCAATAACCCATTTGAGCTTTTGCCCCCCATCCTTGCTTTTCTTTCCCAGATAAAAAACAAAAATCAGAGCGAATAGGAGGGATAGCATCCCCTCCCACCAGAGGGCACTAAATATTTCTACCGTTGCGTGATGATCCATGAGCAAAGCGTTTTACAGTATCGAAAATAAAGTTATGTTGTGCGAAAAGTTGGCTTCGCATTTGTTTCAATAACAATCAGTGTAATTTGGGATGAAAGGGAGTATTCAGCAATACTTCCCGCTCTCTTTCTATCCACCAGTGGAGACGCTCCCGTACGTCTTCATCCTTAAAATATTTTCTAGCCATTTCTATGAACAGTGTGCCATGGGTTGACTCAGCTCGCCATAACTTATCATAATACGTCTTCATAACCTCATCACTGAGATGCTCTGAGAGCGTTTTAAATCGCTCTACGCCTCGCACCTCTACTACCCCACTGACAATTAATCGATCCAAAAAACGCTCATCTCTACCATGTCTACACAGACCATGCAATGCTTGCATATAAACATCTTTTTCTATCTTATGAGGAAGTCGTAGTCCTCTCTTTTCAAGGAGATCATAGACTTTTTGGAAATGCTCAAGCTCTTCTATGGCTGTCTCAATAAGCTCCGGTATAATCTCTGTTCGATCCGGATACTTAGCCACAAAACTCATCAACATACTAGAAGCTTTGCGCTCACAATTCGCATGATCGATAAGAAAAGCATCAAAATCTGCCAAAACTGCATCAACCCATGCCTTAGAAGATGGCTCTAGATCTTCTATACTAATCCACAACTCTGTTAATACACTGGACTTACACATTACGCATAAACATAATATAAATAATTAACAGTACAATGACTGTCACGACAATTAGAATACGAAAGAATTTTCGCTCTTGTTGTCTAAGCGCCCTTTCCTTTTGGATTTTTTTCTTTCTCTTCATTGCTTGGTAATATTTTGCCAACAATTTTTATAAAAAAGTAATGATTGGATCAGCCATAAAGTTAGAAAAAAATATCATATAGAGGCGCTCTTAATTGAAAAAATACAATTTTTACCGATGGTTATAGTAAAAATCTACAATGCCGGGATCTGTAATAATATCTCTGGGCTGCATCTTATGCTTTAGAAAAACTCCTTGCAGAGTAGTACACCTACTTAGTGCAACATAGGTTTGGCCTGATTCAAAAGCTCCTTTCCCCAAGTCGATAAAAACACTTTCAAAAGTCTTTCCTTGACTCTTATGAATCGTGAGTGCCCAAGCGAGTTTAAGGGGCAATTGGGTAAAAACGCCTATGGTTTTCATATCTATTTTGGTCCCATCTTCTGAAAGCACATACTTGATGAGTTCCCATTCTTCTCCTATAACTTTGATTTGCTTTTCCCCTGCCCCTTCATGAATTGTTACCACCACAGAGTTTTCCTTTAACTCGCTTATTTTTCCAATGGTACCATTGACATAATTCCCTTCTGAATCATTTCTGATAAACATAACTTGCGCTCCTAATTTCAACCGCAAAAAAACCTCTGTTGGAGTTCTTCGCTCGGGAAAGTCACCCTTAATTTTCGCTTCATATTGTCTTAACGGGCCTTCCAAAGTATCCAATTTCTTTTGGTTAATACTATCCGCTATCCGATTAGTCGTACACAGATATATAAAAGGAATCTCTGGAGGAGGTACTCTTCCTGCACGTTCATTTAGGACTTCCAAAATATCCCAATCCACTTCTCCTGTCCGCACGGCATCCAAAATTCGAATAAAATGACGATCCCTTTGCCGATATACCGTGTTGAGCTCAATCATTTCAAACCCTGCCCCCAACGCATCAAATACTTGTGCGGAAAAAAACCATGGAGAGGTGTAATGCATCGCTAAGAACTGTCGTTCTTCAGGGGAACTGACTACCGGAGGGAGTTGAAAAAGGTCCCCAAAGAAAATCATTTGCACCCCTCCGAAAGGCATGCCATTTCCTCTATTGACCCTTAAAAACAGATCTATAGCGTCCAATAAATCTGCCCGAACCATTGATACCTCGTCGATGATGATCGCATCAAGAGAGGTAAATAGTTTTCGATTTCTACGTTTCTTTATATGTTTATTAATGTGCAGGTGTGCTGGAAATCCAAAAAAGGAATGTATGGTTTGCCCTTTCACATTAACAGCAGCTATTCCTGTAGGCGCTAAGACTACTACACGTTTTTTAGTGGTCCTCCGAAATAGTTTTAGGAGTGTAGACTTCCCTGTTCCTGCCCTGCCTGTAACAAAAAAATGACGGGACGTGTGCTCCATCTGCTCAAGTGCATACTTAAAGTCCCGATCCAACACCATCGGCCCAGAACGAAACGGATGATTATTTTTTTCTCGTGACATAGAGATATACCGGAAAGTGATCACTATACCCACCCTGCCACGCATCTCCTACAAAACTGCGTTTGGGGTATCCTTTGTACTTACCCATTGGGTTAATCATAAAACGATGGTTGTAAATCTTCGTCTTGACGTATTTCCAGCCTTGATCAGCCACCAACAATGGATAAGACACAATGGCTTGGTCAAACAAACTCCAGGCATCTCGATAGGCTGTAGTCCCAATTCCAGATTTGTAATATCCGTATGTTGTGTTAAATAGACCTGTATCCTTAGCCCCCGTTTTATCCGGAGAAGCTTTGAGAAACTGAAGAATACTCTCATTGTTGGGGTTGTCATTAAAATCACCCAATACGATAATCTTCGCATGCGGATTTTTAGTGTATATCTTATCTATAATGCGCCGGGCAACAGCGGCAGCAGAATCCCTCTTAGATCGGGAGACCTCTTCCCCCCCACTCCTGGATGGCCAGTGGTTAATCAAAAAATGCATGGGCTCCCCTAACAATTTACCCTCTACATGCAATACATCCCTCGTATAATCCCTACTGCCATCATGGCGAAACAAGGTTACGGATTTAGTCTCCACATTGGTAGGAACAAAATACTTTGGTTGATACAGTAGGGCCACATCGATCCCTCGTTCATCCGGCGAATTGCGATGTATAATCTGGTAATCCCTTTTATCCACCCGCTCCTGTTTAACCAAATCCTTTAGCACTCCTATATTCTCGACTTCACTTACACCTAAAACCGCTACTCCATCTGGAGTGATTTCCGTCCCTATCCCTGAAATCACCTCCGCTAATCTAGTCAACTTTTCATAATAAATTCTCGTACCATAATGACGCTTGCCTGAAGGAGTAAATTCCGTATCCCAGACGCCTTTATTGTCAATGGTATCAAAAAGATTCTCTAAATTCCAGAATCCAATACAAGCCACTTCCCTACCCTGTCGGGCATCAGAAGCCGCAGTCATCCTCTTACTGCCCGTACATGCAGCTAAGACAATCAGCCCCAAAACAAAAAATCCCACCCTCATTTGAACTATATATTATTACTGAACAATACCTACATGGATGAGCAGCAGACACAACTCAACCCAAAACGCTAAATACACATGATTATGGAACATGAACTGAAGTCATACGACATCTCCTCCACTTTTTCCATGATTCAATGGACGAAGGTAGAAAATTCTTCTGTCACTTCTACTATCTTAAACATTACAATTTTGTAAAAGGATGTATCTTAGACTTTCCGTGGGTATCCATTAACCTTAATGTATAATGACCCGGTATCAAATCTTGAATGGATATGAAATGGACGACTCCTCCCAAGTTTCCATGGAGTAAAACCCTTCCCATGATATCTACTATTTCATACTGACATACTCCCCTATCTTGAATTTTTACATTGAGGTATTCCTTTGCCGGATTAGGGTAAACTACAAAGTCCAATCCATTATCTTCCGGTTCCCTTGTAGCAGTAGGATCTACCTTGAAGTCCGCCATCCAAGCCCCTCGTCCATGTGTAAATACAAATAATTTATTATCGGTTGGCCGTATTTTGATCTGGAAAACTGCGACATTGGGTATGGCCGTATCTCTCAGCCAATGCACGCCACCATCGACAGAGGTATACACTCCATAATCCGTACCGGCAGCCAGTTCATAAGGGTCCATTTCAGAGACGGCAATATCGTTTACAGGTAAAAATGCAGGTAGATCCCCTGAAGCATTTACCCATCGAGGCTGTTGTCCAAATGCCTCTTCAACATGCCAGATTCTCGGTTGCCCCGACACACTAGAAAAGCAGACATATAGGGAACTCGAATCTCTCGGATCCAAAATGATATTTCTCAAAAAAGCATTTCGAAGAATACGAGGTTGATTTTCCGTCAGTTTAACTCGCCTTCGAATCTCATTCATCTGTACATCATCATAACGAAAGAGCCTTCCATTGCTGCCACCAGCAAAAACCGTTGTTTTATCTTCACGGGAGACGATCAACCCGGCATAAGGACTGGAGGTCAAAGTGTCTATTGCTGTCCAGTAGTCTCCATAACTCTTCGTATACCATATCGCCTTGGACTTCATGAATATCAACTCTTTGGAGTTTTGGTCATTCATATAAAACGGAGCGATGAAGTAGTTTCCTCCACTCGAAATTCCATTACTCTTACCTGAGACGTAGCTTATTCTAGGGGGCGAACTATGAAAATTATAGGTTCGAAATATATTTCCATTTTGAGTGGACATAAATACCACCTCAGAGTTATCCTTTGCAACAGCACAAAAACCTCCATCAGCGCCTATTACCTTCATAAAAGCTTGAGACTTTACGGTACCTGATGTGGTCCCATTGTCTTGGGCTCCCCCGATAACTCTATCTTCATCCGGAAAGTAATCCCCGGCGTAATATTGGGTAACATTAAATCCTGTACGCAAACTTCCCCCATATTCAAACTCCTTATCCAAATACAGATATTCATCCATACCTCCGTCATGTGTCGATATGAAATGGTCGGGATCTAGGGGATCAAAATAATACAAATGTTTATCAGCATGGCTACTCTGGAGGGTTTTCCAACTCTTTCCCCCATTATACGTGGCCATCATTTGGATATTACCATAAATCACTACATTGGGTCTTTCGGGATGTATTTGCAAGGTATGTGTATACCATGCGTAATTGGTATTCATTCCCGGAGGATTGGCCAACTTCCACGACTGACCGTGATCTTCAGACCGAAGGATACCCAATAACCTTGTGCTTCCTTTGTCTTCTAACGCAGCATACATATTGTCCGGAAAGGAGTCACATACAGCTAGCTCAATTCTCCTGAATTTCTTCTTTCCCAAGTCAGGAAATGCTAATTTGGTCCAATGCTTTAAATCAGATTCCTTAGAGGTAAATATTCCTTGTTCCTTAACGGCGATCAACACCGTAGAATCCTTCAATACTTCAATATCTGTGCAATCCTCAAAATATACTCTATTAAATGATGCTCCGGCATCTCTAGATACATATACACCTGAAGGAGAAACAACGTACAAGGTATTTTTATCTGTTTGGGAGCATACAATTCTCCATGTCCTAAACAACCCATTTTGCTGAGAACCCGGCAATAGCTCAAAATGCTTTCCACCATCCATGCTTTTGAAAACACCTACACCATCTACTCCTGCAGAATTGGCTGCAACTTCACCTGTAGAAAAGTAAATAATGTCCGGATCGAATGGATTCTGAGTAATGTAGGTGACAGACATATTCTGTTCCTTATCCAAAAGCGGCTTCCAAGTAGACGCATTATCAAATGTCTCCCAAAGACCTCCGGAAACACTGCCCGCAAAATGATGATCCGGATCCCTGGAATCAATTAAGTATGCCCTGGACCTACCACTTATATTGGACGGTCCCATTTCGACCACATTGAATAGGTGCGACTCTTCTCTTAACTGTGTATTTTTATTATACAAAATAGTCTTCCTATAGTACAAACTCAGATTCTCCGGCACATCATCGGATTCTCTGTACTTGAAGCGCTTCAAATCCTTCTCCCATCCGGGGTCATTGGGAGATTTTTTATAAGAAACAGAGTCTGCTGGTTTTGAGTAGTAACAACATTCATATTGTAATCCAATTGCAAACAACAAGATAACAAACAAGGTTAAGATCAAATAAAACTTTAGGTTCTTCATCCTTACAACTTTACAATTTGCTTAATAAACGAGGACTTGCCTGGCGTACGCAGCCTCAACCAGTAGAGTCCCGGAGACAAGTCTCCAAGCTGAATCGACCTAGAATTATTTCCCACACGACCGGATTTTAACACCTTGCCCTCCAAGTTAACAATTTCATACCAACCAATAAGACCAAAATTTGCAGCATCTCTCTCCAAAACGAATGTCAATCTATCTCTAACTGGATTGGGAAAAATGCGCAATACCCCCTCCTTATAAGGGCGCTTCACATTAACCGGAAATTGAGGAAAATCCGCCATCCAAGCTCCCCTTCCATGAGTAAAGGCAAAAAGCTTATTATCTGTTGCACGAATTTTAACTTGAAAAACTGCTACATTGGGAATAACACGGTTTCTTACCCAGTGTACCCCACCGTCCATGGTGGTATAAACACCATAATCGGTAGCAGCAGCCAACTCTTTAGGATTGATTTGAGAAATCGCTATATCATTGACCGGCAGATAGGGGGGCAAGTCACCGGAAACATTAACCCATTGGGGTTGGTCACCCAGAATTCCTTCAATCCGCCAGACCCTGGGCTGTTTTGAAACAGTAGAAAAACAAACATATAGCGCATTAGAATCTACAGGGTCTAACACCATCCCCCTTATAAAAGCATTTTTAATCTCTTTGGGAGCTAAGGCATTCAACTCGGTTTTATTAATAAACTCCTTAGATACTCGATCGTAAGTATATCTTTTAAGCGCGATTTTACTACCTCCTATAATGACATGCGCCGTTTGAGCTGCCTCTAAAAATACACCACAATAAGGCTGCTTAAAGCTTTCATCCACGGGTACCCAGGTCTTTCCTAAGTTCTCAGTAAACCAAATACTATTTCGCTTAAAAAAGAGTAACTGTTCAGAATATTTGCTATTTAGGTAAAATGGAGCAATAAAATAATTATTTCCTCCAAGTCCATCCTTAAAGTAATTCACAATAGAGAAAGACGATCGGCGCTTTTTATTATAACTGCGAGTAAGATAAATATTCCCATTCTGAGTCCCCCACAAAACCTTATTGGGATCATCTTTTGCAACAGCACAAAACGTCCCATCTGCACCATATATTTTGTTGAACACCCTAGAGTTATCAGTTCCAGCAGTAGTGCCATTGTCCTGTGCTCCACCAATTACCTTATTGGAGTCCGGAAAATAATCTCCGGCATAATACTGGGTAACATTGTATGAATTTTTAAGATTCCCGACAAACTTCATCTTCTTGTTTTCAAATCTGTATTCATCTATCCCACCGTCTGAAGTCATGATCATATGGTCCGGATCATGAGGATCAAAATAAGCTAAATGACGGTCTGAATGACTTCCTCTCATACGGAACCAACTAAACCCACCCAGATAGGACACCGCCATCTGTACATTGCCAAATACGACAATATTAGGCTCCTCCGGATGCACCTGCAACACCAAGTTATACCAGGATTGACTAGTGTAAACATCAGGGTTCGCTCTTTTCAGCCAGGTATCACCCCCATCTTTAGAACGAATGATAGCCAATAGAGATTGATCAGAAGCCTTAGCAAACGCTGCATACATCACCTCGGGGTTTGAGGGGCTTATTGCCATCTCAATTCGTCGGTATGCCGCACCTAAATTGGGCAATTTCAACCTTTCCCAATGGGTCAAATCAGACTCTTTTCCACGGTATATTCCGCGCCCAATTACAGCCAAAAATACCGTTCCATCTTTCAAAATCTCGATATCGGGACATTCTTCAAAATAAAACTGCTCGAAGGACTCCCCCCCATCCTTTGAGACATATGCCCCTTTTCTGGAAGTCACATAAATAGTCTGTGCATCACTAGGCGAACAAACCACTCTCCAAGTAGCAAATAAACCATTTTGCCGGGAGCCCGGCAATAGTTGAAAACTTTTACCCCTGTCTTCACTTTTAAAAACGCCTACTCCGCTAATATTTGCCGAATTTCCAGCTACTTCTCCGGTACTGTAGTATATTATGTCGGGATTGAACGGATTCTGGGCGATATACGTCACAGACATATTCTCTTCGTGATCAGACTGTGGACTCCAACTCTTACCTGCATCCCAACTCTCCCATAATCCACCTGAAACGCTCCCTGCAAAATGGTGATTGGGGTCCATCGCATCTATTAGATAAGCCCTGGTCCTTCCACTAATATTGGAGGGACCTAACTCCACTTCATGCTCCAGCTGCTGTTCTCCCCTGAACTCCAACTGGCGTGCTTTATCCATTTTTCGGTAATACAATGAGAGATTGGCCGGTGTCGATGCTTCTTCCCTGTACTTAAATATCGCCAAATCTGAACTCCAGCCAGGTGCCTGCTTTAAACCTGTAGAAAAAATGCATTGTTCTTCCGTGGTATAACTTTTATCATACGTAATGCAAAAAGAAAGGACTACCAATGCAGCCAATAATATTAAGCGCTTCTTTTTCATTTTAAGTGGTTTTATTCGAAATAAAGCTGTATTAAATTTTACCTTGTTTTACCTTATTAACAATGAACATCTAATCTTAATTGTACGATTCCTCATGTATGTTCGTCTTCAATACAGTCATGGACCGAAGCGAAATTCTTAAATTCAAATCTTTCTAAATCAAAGCCCCAAACAAACAAGAGTAAGTGGGCCATACCCTCAAAGAATATTCCAACAAGAGCTCCATTGCACCTCTCTAAGCCAAAGCTACACTTGCCGACTTACCTAGATGGACTTCGATGTGATCTTGAACAGTAGTAGCTAAAGATAACCCAACGAAATCGACATGAACCGGAAATGATTTGTGCATCCGGTCCACCAAAACGGCCATTTGCACCTTTGCCGGAATAATCTCCAATAAGGGCTTCACCGCATAGAATAACGTCCGACCTGTGTTGGCAACATCATCTACCACAATTAGACTTTTCCCTTTCAAGCTATTGATCTCATTATCGATAACTATTGGATCTACGTTGGGTTTGGCAGGATTAAGTCTAATTCTTGACAAACTCGACTTACCGGGCAACACCTCCTCCAATGAAGCCTGTAACAATTTAGCAAATCTCCACCCGTTATTGTTAATCCCCAATAACACAATCTCACGTGCGTCGTAGTTTTGCTCCGCAATCTCATAAGCCAATCGAACGATCTTTTGCTTTATCGCATCATTTTTTAGTATAACCATAACCTCTGTTTCTAAATATATCCTTATTCTTGTGCATACAAATGGTACCTTAAATAGATGACTACAACCTATTTTGATACCATATCTATCGTAAAAATACAAGAATCTAAAGAAATCAAATGATGTTGGAACGTATATTTTTTATAATTGTCACGTTAATTACCATTTATCTGGCATTCAAGTACTACAAAAAAGTTTTTTTAGCGATAAATCTGGGCAAAGGAGCCTTTCCTTCAGACCACAAGAAAGCACGTCGATTACAGATGCTGCGTATAGCCTTTGGGCAAAAGAAAATGTTCAAACGCTGGATTCCGGGAGTTTTACATTTTTTCATCTACACGGCTTTTCTATTCACCCAAATTGAACTTTTGGAAATGATCATCGATGGTGTAGCCGGCACGCATCGCATCCTGCGTCAATTGCTAGGCCCGATATATCTATTGGTCGTCGGAAGTATAGAAGTACTATCCGTCTTAGCGCTGATCGGGACGTCTATTTTCCTTATCCGCAGAAATATTCTGAATCTGTCGAGATTCCACAAACCGGAGATGAAAGGTTGGCCATTTCGAGATGCCAACCTTATTTTGCTGGGAGAAATATTACTCATCAGCGGACTCTTCATGATGAATGGCTCTGAGGTGATATTAGATGCAGAAGCCCCATTTTTTCCATTTAGCACTTATTTTGGCCCCATTTGCTTCGCTGGCTTGTCCGACGGCACATTGCATATTCTTCATTCCGCGGGGTGGTGGTTGCATATGTTGGTCGTATATGGATTTATTCTTTATCTACCTTTTTCAAAGCATCTACATATCCTTTTTGCCTTCCCCAATACCTACTATGCTCCGTTGGCCCCTGCCTCTGAGATGGAGAATATGCCCGAAATAGCCGATGAAGTCAAGAGTATGCTCGGCCTCATCGAAGATTCGGGGGAGATGAGTGAAGATATACCCGAATTTGGGGTAAAAGATATTTTCGATCTTCCCAAAACCACGCTCCTCGCAGCCTACACCTGCACGGAGTGTGGGCGATGCACCGACCAATGTCCGGCCAATATCACAGGCAAAAAGCTGTCCCCTCGCAAGATAATGATGGACATTAGAGATCGAGCAGATCAGGTAGCCACCAACATCCTCCATGGCCAATATCTACATGACCAAGAGGAAAGTAAACCCCTTTCTCAGAGGTATGATGATGGCAAGTCTCTTCACGATTTCATATCAGCAGAAGAGATTTTTGCCTGTACGACTTGTATGGCTTGCGTAGAAGCTTGCCCTGTGCTTATCCGCCCGCTGCAACCCATATTGGAATTGCGCAGATATCACATCCTGACCCTTGCCGCTGGACCCAACGATTGGCTCCCCATGTTTACAAGCTTGGAAAATAATGGCGCCGTCTGGCAAATGTCAGAGAGCAGATTGGCCTGGACACAAGACTAACTCATCTGCCCTAGTTTACCCCCAGGCATTTTCACTGACGAGAGAAACTGACAGTCTAAATAATAAATATTTTATACTGCTTTTAAATGGTTTAAAACTATTTTATATTGCTTATTATTAATTTACTAATATATATTTCTGAATAATAGCTATTATATCCTTATATGAAATGGCACCCCAATGACATTACCTTACATATTTCTGTTGTTTTTTACAACCTTCAGGCAACGAAATCACATCTCAAATAGTCTATACGCTGTGGATACTATTTCCAAAACGAAAATCCATTATTACTAAACTCAACTGATTTTTTACTCCTTCAATAATCAATTATCCAAAACTTTATAGATATGAAGAATTTCTTTACTTTTTTATTTATGCTTTTTTCTCTTAGCTATATCTCCGCTCAGTGCCTACCCGCTCCTCAACTCGATTGTGACGCAAATAATATCCTTTGCAGTGCAAAAGAATTAGAAGGCATGAGTTGTTCCACTTTAAATTATAGCAACCCCACGGGTCCCTCTCCATTATGCTCTGGTGCAGGAAGCTCTGAAAATACACAATGGTGGGCCTTTTGGGCTGGCAGTGAACCCATCACCATTCAAATATCCGTCGATGTCGCTAACTCTTCCAACGGAAAGGGAATCGAAGCCGGCCTTGTCTCTTATTGTGAATACAATATTGACTGCAGTGATAATCCGACAGCTACTAGCATTACGCTTCATGCGACTCCCAATAAACAATGCAAAGTTTATTATTTATGGGTGGATGGTGTTGATGGTAATGTTTGCAACTTTACAATCACCTCTGTTACGGCTCAAAGTGGGAAACTTCCTTCTCCCATTAAATTTGAAATTTATGAGGAAAATGAATGCGATGTAATCGTTTGCAATGATCTTGAAATAACAGGTTGTTATGGAGGGCACGTAAATACACAATGGACTGAAAATGGCCACCCGCTAAAAGAACCAGTTTACGAATTTTGTAATACCATTAAAAGACCGATTGCCGGAGAAATTAAAGAGGTATGCTTTACCATCTCTCTAGATGGCCCGGATGCCACCCCTTGCGATGAATTTACCTCCTGTGTCAACATACTAGGACACCCCGGTTCGATTGTCCATGAAGGAAATATCTATGCTTGCTGGGAAGATCATCTTGGGAAGGGCTATTTATGGCGTGACTCATTGATTTATGACGATTGCATAGATCCTCCTTGTACGGTCTACAGAAATGAGAATAACGGTTGCGTTAAAAAGTACATCGCAAATATCAAATTAAAAGGAGCGCCCTCCTCCCCGACGGTCAATCGTTTCCTTTGTTCACCGGACATGCTGCCGATCCTAACGGAAGATTCTAAGGACATCACTTCTTCCGTATGTGATAGAGAAGTTAGCTTCCAAGACGCCCTTACACAATGTGATACTACCTATTACATCAATGTGGAAGTATTTGATCCGTCCGTAGCTATTGATTTTAATTGCGCCGGGTGTTCGGACACCAACTTCATTCAAGCCAAAGTCAACTATGACCCGGAATGTAATTTGGGTACAACCAATTGGGGATATACTTGGTTAAATCAAGATCAGGACACCCTTGGCACAGGTAATATGTTACCCATTGACCCTAGTCATGCAGACAGTATATCATTGCATCTCAACGTAATCCATAAAGACTTAGCGACGGGTAAAACGACATCTTGTTCAGTTTCCAACCCCAAGTGGAATTTCAATTTTACACCACTTACTATTAAGGGTGACAGTGCGATTTGCTCGGGAGATACGGTCTTATTCACCTTACCTGCGATCTATCATAGCTGTGATTGGGCCTGGTCATTGGAAGGGCTCAATGGTAACTTGAGCACGAAGCCATTCAATGCTTCTGATTCTGTAGTGGTTATCTGGGGAGATGTCGCCAATCAAACCGGTAAGATCTGTATTCAACACGATATAGCGGGATGTTCCAACCCACAAAAAACCTGTTTTGAATTGGTCGGGTGTATATCTACTGCTACCAACTTACCTAATCCCCAAGCTTGGTCTGCACACCCCAATCCAGCAGGCGATTACTTGTATATAGAAGGGGTAAATCCTATGAAGACTACGGTCCGCCTATTTGACATGAATAATAAGCACATTGATGTTTCCATGGAAAAATACAAGGAGAATACCCTCCAAATGGATGTCCATGCACTTACTTCCGGAGCCTATTTGCTCCTTATTCAAGAAGGCAAAGAGACGGCCATTATCAAAACCATCATCCGTCATTAGGCGGAGGATATGGACAAAACGAAAAATATAGAATTGAGTTTTGGGGCTTCATCTTACAAGAAGATGGAGTCCCGTTTTTTTATACACTCATACGCACCCGGCACTATTTAATCATTGAGGGGAATCTTCTCAACGATTTCGACCCCATATCCATCCAGCCCTATGGGGCGAGTTATATTATTGGTCAGCAATCTTATCTTATTAATACCGAGGTCTCTTATAATCTGAGCACCCACTCCAATGTCTCTTTCCTTTTGACTTTGGGAGGGATTAGGGGAAGTGGTTTTAGGTCTTTGCTCTCGTTTCACTACAGATTCCAATTGGGTGAGAAAGTCTACTGAACAGTCTTTGTCCGAATGTCTCATTATAACCAATGCCCCATGTCCTTCAGATTCTATCCTCTGTAGGGACTTACGGATATTCTCCATATCTTCACTGCACATGGCACTCAGAATATCCATAGAAGTGGGGGAAGACTGCACTCTAACCAAGGTGGGTTCTCCCGGTTTAAATGGACCTTTGGTGATAGCAAGGTGAATATCCGCAGTGGTAGTTTGCTCATAAGCGACGACATCAAAATTACCAAACTTCATCTTCCATGGATGTTCGAATATTTTTTCGATGATGCGTTCCTTCTGCATCCGGTAAGCGACTAAATCCTTAATAGAAATAATCTTGAGATGAAGGGCCTGTGCCAATTTATAAAGCTGAGGTAGCCGAGCCATCGTGCCATCATCATTTAGAATCTCGACCAGAACTCCGGCAGGCATAAAACCAGCCATTTTAGCAAGATCTATCGCAGCCTCCGTATGTCCGGTTCGTCTCAACACTCCACCCGGTTTGGCGATAAGTGGAAAGATATGACCCGGTCGAGCCAGATCTTCAGGTACTGTATTGGGATCCACTAACGCCTTAATTGCTGTCGCTCTATCGTAGGCTGAAATACCCGTCGTACAGCCCTTGCCTAAATAGTCAATAGAAATAGTAAATGCCGTCTCATGAAAGGAATTATTCCTCGAAACCATCATATCCAGCTCTAACTCCAATGCTCGTTGCTCCTCGATAGGAGCACAAATCAAGCCCCTTCCTTCCTTAGACATAAAATTAATAATTTCCGGAGTTATCGTTTCCGCTGCGCAAATAAAGTCTCCTTCATTTTCTCGGTCTTCGTCATCCACTACGATAATGACCTTCCCTTCTCTTATATCAGCTATCGCTTCGGGAATGGTATTGAGCTTCATCTCCATACTCTGCTTTTCTTTTAGGTGGTTGCCAAACATTTGTCTTTATTCCTTTTAAGTATTCAATAAACCCCTCTAATAGGGCAATGTTCATCATAATAAAATATCGAATCAATCTAAAGTACTTCAGATGAATATGCCTCTTTGACAACCCTATATCCGCAAGAGACACGCCCAATGTGCCCAATAAAGCTATCCACCAGATAATTGAGTAATATCCTCCTTTTTTCAAGGCCAATACACTCAAAGAAAGAACACCTATTAGCATAATTAATGGCCCCATCCAGCGCAACACTTTATGTGAAAAAAACACAAACGCCCGCCACAAAGGAGGTTGCACCAACATAGAGCTAAATTGTGTCAAATTCTGAAAATTGCCAGATGAAATACGCCGTTTTCTTCGATATTCTTCCATGATATCATGCGGAATCGCTTCATATACCTTGGCGTCCAAGTCACTAATTAATTTGCCCCCTCTTTTTAAAGCCTGCATCGCAACATAGAAATCATCTACTCTAAAAGTATCCGGGACAGGAGTAAAATAATCACTCCTCAATGCAAAACATCCGCCAAATGGCCCCATCATCACACCGCCCAATAACCCTTCCCTATGTTTTATGAGTACTTCCCTAGAAATATATTGCTCCTCGGAAGCACTTATATCCTTATGGCTACTCCCCAAATTAATCATATGGGTATCAACCAAAGCCACCTTTTCATCTCTAAAATGACGAACCAATGTTCGAACAACTTCCGGATCCAACATCACGCTGGCATCTGTCAATAGAAAAATATGTTTCGGTCCGGCAGGCTGCTTTGAAACTGCCTCACTTACCAATTGATTAATGATTTTTACTTTGCCATGCCGTTTTTCAAAAACCTTAAAATGTACATATTCCTTACCTTGCCCCCATTGCGATACAATCGAGTTGGTCCGGTCGTCTGAAGCATCTGATCCGATATAAATCCTCCATTTATCTATAGGATAATCCACCTTATCCAAGCTATCCAATTTTTCTTTTATGATGGCCTCTTCATTATAGACCGCCATCAATACCGTAACCTTTGGCCATTGTTTCATCTCCTCCTTAGCAGGTACAGCTAGAGATTTCCCCCTAGACAAAACCTTCATCATCCATGGAAATAGTAGATAGGTGTGCACGATAGCTCCTACACTTATAACCAATACCCATACCGCCAAAACTGAAATCATTCCCTTTTACTTAGTTTCCTCTACCCTACCCTTCTCCATCAAATGTCGGATAAAGGTATAAACTTTCTCTGTGGGTAGTCCCATAACATTCGTATAACTACCTTCGATATGTGCGATTTTGCACATCCCGATCCATTCTTGTATCGCATATGCACCGGCCTTGTCCATCGGACGGTAATGCTCGATGTAATACAAGACCTCATCATGAAGCATCTCCCGAAACAATACCGTCGTACTTGAAGCAAAACTATACGTCTTGCCCTTATAAATCAGGCTAACTGCCGTAATCACTTCGTGTTTTTTTCCCGACAGTCTGGCCAGCATTCGGTAGGCATCCTTCTCATTTGCCGGCTTTCCCATTATCCTTCCATCAAGCACCACTATAGTGTCCGCCGCCAATATCATCTTATCCGGCCTACCCAACTCCTCATAAACGGCCCGCGCCTTGGCTTTGGCTATCTTTAGAGCTACCCCCCGAGCGGGTCCCTCGCTTAACTCCAATTCCGGTTTATTTGCCGGATACTGAACATATTTAAACCCCATATCGGACAACAGTTGGGCTCTCCTCGGAGAGGCAGATGCTAAGACGATCTCCTCAGATTTCCAATCACTCATATTTACCATCAATTTATTAGAAATTTTTTCAGATATGAAATGGTTGCAAAATTACCTATTATTTTAACTTTTGAAGGATCCTGTCGCCACTCTTTGTTTCCCCCCGGTTAAAATCATCTAATTCCAAGTAACATTTACAACATTTTGACCCTACAAATCATTAGGTTCAATACAAACCTAAGGAAAACGACGATGAAAATTGCCAACATCTTCTTCTTCAGCCTACTATTTCATACCCTGCTAACGGGGCAATCCACTTCAATTTCACTATTAGACAACCATGTGCTGCATTATGGAAAGAAAAACTAATATAAGAAAGAGAAGGCATAATACAAGCTAAGACGAGGAGGGTAAGTGCTCACCGTAGAACCTGAAACGTGCCACCGCAAGATGCTCTCGGCAAATGGATCTCAACAGTTGAATTTTCCGGAGAGATAACCATTCCTTCGTCTTGCGGTAAAACCTTCCGGGGAATGAATGGGCAAAAAATGGTTCAGATTATTCATTGTATGTACACTACATGACACCTTAAATCTCCATCTACTGCATGACCTGGGTGACATACAAACCCAAGAATATAATCCCCAATATCATTACTCCTTTCAGATAAAGACTGATTTGATGAAAACAGGGGATAGACGAACATTGGCCTAGCCGTCTGCCTATATATAGTATAGCCGGAGCAAAAACACAGGTCATCGCCACTCCTACGCCCCATTCTTCCAAGAACGCCCACACTAAAACCCAAATTCCGGTCATCCCTAACAACACTCGGACAAATACCACGGTCCTCGGAACCCCTGCAAGTATCGGAAAGGTCATGTACCCTCCCATCTTATCTCCCCCCATGTCCTCGATGTCTTTGACCAATTCTCTTGCCCAGCTCACCAAAAAGGCAAAACCACTAAAACTCAACATTACATACAACATATGCTCTACAATCTGCTTGTCCTCTGCTGCCAACCGATTAAGGGCCGGCATTTCAGCTAAAAAAAACACCCAGGGAAATAGTGCAGACAAGAGCGCGACCAACAGGTTACCCGTCAAGGGCCGGCGCTGCAAGGCGTAGCTGTAATACCACAATTTCATACTAAATAAAACATAGATAAAGATATAGGAGAGATGCCCAACTCTCCATGCCAATCCTCCGGCCAACAGCCCCCCCAATGTAAGCAAACCATAATACAAGTTGATAGCTGAATCCGAAGAGATACTCCCTGTCTGCAAAACCCTTTCCGGATTATTAATCGCATCAACCCTTATATCGTATAAATCATTTATTACATTTCCAGCTGCGACCATAATGACGGTAACGAAAGCAAGTAAAACTGCCTCAGTAGCGGAAAGGACAGTGGAGATACCATACCGACCCAAGACAGGTGCTATCCATCCCCACCACACGAGTGACTGCAAGGCAAAGACCAAAAGGACATTGGGCCAACGAATCAGAGATAAATAATTGGATACCATAATAGATCTTTTCATTACTAAGGCGCCCTACCACTTCCCCTTTTCCTTCAAAATACATTCTATAACCTCTCGCACACATCCTTTTCCACCCTTTGCCGCGGTAATGTAATGAGATAGAATTTGTATTTCGCTCACAGCGTCCGCCGGGCAAATCGCCATTCCCGACCATTTCATACAAGCATAATCCGGCATATCATCCCCTACGTAAGCGATTGCCTCCCGTCTAATTCCCCAAGCCTCCGATAAACTACGAAGCACGGGCAACTTGTCCGCCACTCCTAAATAAACCTCCTCTATACCAAGTCCACTCAACCTCTTCCTAACGCCCTCACTGTTCCCTCCTGTTATCACTGCTATCTTGATACCTGCAGCCAACGCACGTTTGATCGCATATCCATCCCGAGTACTCATCGTCCTCAAAAGATGCCCTTCTTCCGTCACTAACAACCGACCATCTGTAAAAACACCATCGACGTCAAAGACAATAGCCCAAATGCCGGAAAACTCAATATCTCGCTTCATTTGTATATATTTAATTGTATTCTAGCCATCCATTCAACACCTATCTTCCCCATAAGATATCGGACAATCCACTCCACTCTATTCCATAACCCCTAACACAAAAATAATCATTACTAAATGCTTATTATTATTCAAGGTCAAAATTCGACCGCTCAAAAGTACAGAAATATCTCCTAACAGATTCAAATCAAGGGAAGCATCCCCTCCTTGGAACTTTTTAGGTCATTTTTACCTTATATAGATACAAATCAATACGACATGACCGCTTGGCAAATTTGGCTTACACTGGGATTAATCTTTTTTGCATTTGAAATATTTACGCCCGGATTTGTTCTAGGGTGTTTAGGTATAGGTGCATTTTTAACGCTCCCATTTACGTTTTTTGAAATTTCAATTTGGGGACAACTCATCCTCTTTGCTATAACGACTGTCTTAAGTTTCTTTTTCATTCGACCATTAGTAGTCCGGCTCTATGGAGATAGCGTCCCGATGAATGTCTATTCACTTGTAGGGAAATCTGCCATTGTCACCCGCAGTTTTGACCCCAAATCTC
>JALSTN010000232.1 GCA_026983735.1 Saprospiraceae bacterium
CCTTAAAGGTCTATTTAATAAGCACACGATTAGTGTGGACAAAGACGAAATGTGGCATGGAGTTCTCAAAAAACTAGATAAAAAGAAACGACGCCAACGGGCCTTACTCTTTTTTTTCCTTGTTGGGATTATATCCTTCGCTTCTTTCCTCTTTGATACTATGAGTCCATATTCAACTTCCTTATCGGAAGTCTCCTCAACACACCAAAATTCGTTACGTTCTGATAAAAATGAGAATGCCTCTCGGGTATTCACCAAAAATCAACCCTCCTTGTCTAATGTAAATTACAACTCTAAAAAAGAAAAAGGGCAGCAAAGAATATTAAATTCTTCTTCGTCCCCTATCACAAATGTCGACAATTCCAAATTAATTTCTTATTCCTCTTCTGATACTACAAATAATAGTTTGAATAAATTAGATTTATCCAATGAAAATATTAATCCCTCTAAAAATTTGTTTCCTGACCACCCAATTCTAGACGAAATCAAAGTTCTACCTGTAATACAAGCTGCAATCATTACTTCTTTAGATTTTATACGAATCAGGTTGGCTCCTCTTTTCTATTCTGTAAAAACGACCTCTCTTGCGCATCCATGGTCTATTGGGTTTAACTTTTCTGTCGGTCAACATACGAATAATTATGGTCATTATACCAGTAATATTGCTCAGACCTATAAATTGTCCCGCTCTAAAAGTGAACAAAGTTTAGAATTTCTAAGGGCTGGGGTTTCTTTACAAAAGAACATATCCAAACATTTCTTTTTTCGTTCCGGGCTTAATGTATTCAAAAGAACAGATCTTTATACAGATACGGTTGGCGTCAGTGATAAAAGGGATGTTTCAACTTCTTATTCTCCCTATATCGGTACAAACGTGATCGGTAAAACCAAGCAAACCCTTACTTTTGAAGAAAAACAAAAGTACGAAGCCATCTATAGGGTGTACAATGATTATGCTGGGTTACAAATCCCTGCATTTTTGGGATATTCCTCATATTTTGGGAAAAATGCTATACAAATTGGGTTAGGTCTTTCCCTCAACTACCGGTTCTATATTAAAGGTTTTACAACTTATAATTATGTCGCCGTCCCTCTCAATACGTTTAATTATTACGGAACCCAAGTCTATTCTAAGAACCTGTACTTGTCCGCTATGGCGAGCTTGAGGTATGAACACCAATATACTGCCAAAACAACTGCTTTTGCCGGTATTTTAGCAGATAAAACATTAGGGAATATTCTAAATTCAAAGTCCGGTCTTTGGCAGGGTTATCATGCGTATTCTTTTGAAGCCGGGTTCAGATACATTTTCCGTTAACGGTTATGTGTTTAGTGTATTTTTCAGCGTATCAAAATACAATAGAATATCCTAAACGGATAAACTCTTATTCGTCCCTTCATTCAAACTCACTCTCTGATTTACTGAGAAAGGGAAAATAATATCCTTCTTTATTTGGTCAATTGTGTAAAAAATGCAAATTTTGCACTCCGTTTCCAAGGAGAGGTGCTCGAGTGGTTGAAGAGGCACGCCTGGAAAGCGTGTGTGCCCGAGAAGGGTACCGGGGGTTCGAATCCCCCTCTCTCCGCTTCCATTCCTTCATATGTTGAATAAGAATCACCTCTATTTTATAATCATTAGACAATAATCGACAAAAAACTTTGCTGCCCAATTGGGATATCTCAAAGGATTATACTTGCCATAGAATGGAATTGAGCCGGGAATTCCTCCTCGATGTCGTTTTAACAGGATGTAGGGTAAGAGGGTATGAAATAGTAGAGTAGAGGCTTTCTTATATCTCCCTTCTCCTGTGATCTTATGTAGTTTGAATAACACTATGGCCAGTTGAATGTGGCCGGTTACACAAATAAAGCGGTCATCGCCTTGCCAATCTTCATTATAACTTCCTGCTAAACGTTTATTTTTTTCTAAAATTAATAGTAACGCATCACTTGTTCGTATAACCGCCTGGAGGAATCGTTCTTGCTTCAAAATAAGGTAGGTCTCTAACCAACCCCTCAAGGTATAGGCAATAGTATGAGTAAAAGCAGGGTATCCCTTTTGAAAACCCCAATTCATAAAGGTTCCATTCTCTTTCTGATAGGCTAAATAATGTTCCATCGTCGGCTCTAATGAGGTATAGAGTTGTGCTTTCTTTTTAGAAATTGAGGCTACTTTTAAGATTGGCCAAATGACACGGGAATAGTAGGCGGGCGAATAATCTTCTTTCCATGCGAAAGCACTCCAAGATCCATCCGGATTTCGCTGATCTAACAGCCATTGGACCGCTCTTTCCATTTGATTAAAAAAAACAGGTTCAGCGGTTAATTCATACCCGGTGTACAGTCCAAAAAGGATTTGTCCTGTGTTGAATATACTCGGTTTTTTTGGACCTTTTGAATAATATTTACCGGAAGGAAACGCTCCGGAATCCAGCTGAGTTGACAAAAGCCAATAGGCCTGTTGTCGGATAAGGTCATTCGCCGGCAAAGAGGTGTTTTTAGAATACGCGAGAAGTGTTTCTAAAAGGTAGCCTGTCGTCTCGGGATATGCCTTTGCCCATCCATCCCCCGCATTCAACCAATAGGAGTATGAATGCGCACTTCCTTTGTATCCGGTAGCTTGAAAAGACCGCATTATCCATTGAATGGTTGCATCCATCGCCGATAATATTCTTCTATCCATCTTTTCTTCTCACTAATCGAAGCAATCTATACATCCATCCGTTCGATCTATAAATGTAATGATATCCTTTGGGGATAGCTCCAAACCCGGTAAATACCGGGGCTATATTAGGGTGATTACTCCCATCAAAATCAAAGCATTTAGCTCTTCCCCTACTCTTTTTAATGGCTTCCCATAAAAGTAAATACATACCCGCTTCATTTCTGTAGGCAGGACTTGCCCCTCCTAACCAATAATGAACCTGCTGGCCGGTGAAAATTAAATAAATCATGGCATGTATATGTCCATCCTTATCTTGAACAGCATATATTTCTTTCTTATCCAATTCTGTTAGGCGTTTATCTATTGTGCGGATGATATTCTTTTCTCTATTGCCAAACTTTATTTTCTTGTAGCTAAAAACCGCTTGTATGTGTTCTATAAAGCGATTTATATCCTTTACGGATATGAGCTTTAGAAAGCTCGAAGCTCGTTTGATTTTAGAGCGAGTCGCACTTTTTAACCCCGCATAAATTTCCTCTTCTTCCGCTGTTATATCAAGGGTTTGGGTATATTGAGTGGTTTGGTTGTAGCCTTTCCATTTGAAGGGCAACCAATCATCTAAAGCGTAATGAATTTTAAAATCTTGCATTGATGCTCTTGGCAATTCTTCGAGTATTTGGGTTATTATTTTTCTTCGTTTGGAATACAAGGAATGGGCCTTGGAGGTATCAATATTGCGCAACCAAATACCGTTAAATGGGGTAAATGGCGGTAAAGTTAATCGACGGATTCCATAGTTCGTTTTTATTTCATATAGCATTGCTCCTTGCGGTGTTCCTTTTGGTGAGAAGGACATCGCTATTTCCCAACCTGATTTACCACATGTTATATCCCACCACCATGGCTGCAAGAATACCGGTATTTCCGAATAGTCCTCACATATACTACTCCAATACTTTTTATTTTTATTGTCGCTCATGGCATTGATTTCTAATCGCGAAGATACGACCTATTTTATTGTTGCTATCTTCAATTTACAGCGAATATACAAGGTCTTGAAAGACAATCTATACAGGAAAGCTGTTTACATTTAGTGAATCTTTAAACCTAAGAAAAATCCATTTATATAAACGAATAGAATATCTATGAAAGATTAGCGATATTTGTTTTTAGTGAAATTGATTGTCTTCGACTAATGGGTATAATACAGGATGATGTATCTTTGACTTTTTGTACTTTATTTTAAAACTATTTTCATCCGCGTTTATTGACACCATTTACTTGTAAAATACATCAAGCATGCTTCCATTTCATACTGTCTATTTATATGCACGTACGATTCATTCTGAAGATATCGTATACATTCAGACGTTGTTGCAAAAAATTTTAGTAGATGGTATTGTTGTCTTTTGTCATATAGACTTTTTATCTGCTGTTTCCTCTTATCCGGATATATCTAATACCTTATCAAAACTACCCTCGTTTACTTTTGATGCTCTCCCAACAAAAGAAAAACAGGTAATCATGGCTATGGGTGGAGATGGGACAATACTCCATGTCGTCCATCTACTGAAGGGAAAAACAATACCTGTATTAGGAATAAACTTAGGTAGACTAGGGTTTTTATCCGGTGTAAAAAAAATAGAAATCGCTCATGCAATAGATGCGTTATTTGCACACAACTACTATATTGATCAGCGAACATTAATCGGGATTGCTTCCCAAACGGGGTCATTTGGGGATTTTCCCTATGGATTAAATGAGTTTTCGGTTCGGCGCTTGGATTCCTCTCCAATGATAAACATATCCATTTATCTAGACGATGAATTACTCAATAGTTATTGGGCAGATGGTATGTTGATTTCTACTCCTACTGGATCTACCGCATATTCTTTGAGTTGTGGTGGCCCTATTCTTTTTCCTCAATCCGGAAATTTCGTTATTACTCCCGTAGCACCTCATAGCTTAAGTGTCAGACCTGTGGTTATAAAAGATGACAAATGCATACGGGTGGAAGTTGCCGGACGTTCCAAAAATTTTATGATCACTTTAGATGCTCGACATTCCTATATAACCTCCGATCAAGTTGTCCAACTCAAAAGAGCTCCTTTTTATGCTTACTTAGTTTATGTTGGTTCTTCGACCTTTATGAATCGCATTAGGGAAAAATTACATTGGGGGGAAGACAAACGAAATTAGTACTTGTACTTTTTACTTTGTTCCACGTGGAACAATCCTATTTGAAAAAAGAATAGGTTATCCATGCAAAAAAATAAGCCAACCCTGTCATAACAACAAACTGAATTATCGGCCATATCCACGTCTGTGTCTCTTTTTTAACGACTGCTAAGGTGCTCATGCATTGCATCGCAAGGATATAAAAAACCAATAAGGACAATGTAGTAGCCCGATTAAAAATCTTTTGTCCGGTTTTAATATCTATCGCTTCCTGTATCTTTTTTCTCAAACCCTTATGTTGACTTTCATCTTCTACACTGTATATCGTGGAAAGTGTGCCTACAAAAACCTCTCGTGCAGCAAAAGAAGTTAAAAGGGCAATCCCAATCTTCCAATCATATCCTAAGGGTCTTATAATGGGTTCTATCCCTTTGCCAAATTTTCCGGCAAACGAATGCTCCAGTTTCTTGGAAGCCACCAGTATTTGAGTTGCCTTTGCATCCAATCCCTGTTGGTGTGCTATCGTGGTATACTTACGCTCTACACCTTTTAAGGTTCCGGATGTAGAAGTATTTGCAGCTAGCCATAACAAAACAGAAATGACAAGTATAATCCTCCCTGCTGTCCAAATAAATGAACTTACTTTATCTTTTACTTCGTTCGCAACAGATCGCCAATGCGGCATTCTATACGATGGTAATTGGATCATCAAATACCCTCTTTCCTCTTTCTTAATCAACCATTTCATAAGAAAGGCTATAAATAAAGCCATCCCAGCTCCTATTATATACAAACCGAAAAAAGCTAATCCTTGTAAATGTATAAATTTCCATATATATACATTGGGTACAACTAATGCTAATAACATTGTGTAAACCGGTATTCGTGCACTACAACTTATAAACGGTGCAACAAATAGTGTGATCAATCGCTGTTTTCTGTTTTTTATCGTCCGGGTAGACAGAATGGCCGGAATGGCACAAGCACTACTCGATATCAATGACACTAATGATCTCCCATTCATCCCGAATATACGCATGACTCGATCAAACATAAAGACCACCCTGGCCATATAACCACTTTCTTCTAATAGTACTATAAAAAAAAACATGATTCCTATTTGTGGTACAAACATCAGTACTCCATTGATACCAGCTAATATTCCTTCCGTGAATAACTTAGTAATATTTCCCTCAGGTAATACTTGCTCTAAATAAAATCCTATTTGTACAAATCCCTTATCGATCCATTCCATAGGTATGGCCGCCAATGAAAAAACAGCTTGAAACATGATAAAAGTTATAATCAAAAAAATAACAGGTCCAAAAAATCTATGTGTCAAAAAACTATCCATTTTGCCCGTTATATCTAAGTGATCAAACTTTTGTTTGACATGCTGTTCTACAAAAGGTTCAATTATCTTGAATCGATTCATCGTCTCTTCAATTTGTCTACTCAAGGGTCTATAACCTGCTTCAGCTAATAACAGACGAATACTATTCCTATCTTCCTCCTTTAACCATTGATTTAAAACATAATTATTATGCTCTGCTATCAAAAGAGCTAAATAGCTATTTTCTATGCCTACCCGTCGCTTTACCTCCTCAATGAGGGGTTCTAACTCCGGTTTATACCAACTTGTATGATCTTTTATTCTATCGGTAGGATGTGTTGCAACGGTTACAATTGTATTTTTTAACGTTTCGATACCTTCGCCAGTCCTGGCGCTAACCGCTACAGCTCGTATACCAAAGGTGGACTCAAAATTATTTATATCGATTTGTACACCATATTTCTTCGCTGTATCTGACATATTCAAAGCCAGAACAATCGGCAATTCTAATTCCAACAATTGATGTAACAGCAAAAGCTGTTTATCTAATGCTGTACTATCTGCTACATATAAGATAACATCCGCAGAATCCCTTTCCTCTTTACCAATAAAGTAATTTAAATTTACAGCTTCTTCCGGAGAGTTGGGGTGTAAGCTATACGTTCCGGGAAGATCAATTAATCGTATCGTTACATCTTTGCCAATGGAAAACTTTCCAATCTTTTTATCGACAGTAACACCCGGAAAATTTCCGGTTTTAAAATGCAATCCCGTTAGAATATTGAATAAAGTTGTCTTTCCACTATTTGGATTACCTACAATCGCTACATTAAGTGTGTTTCGCAGCTTAGACAAATCAGATATGTTTTATTCGGTAATGATATCTTGAAACTCTTCCTTTCTAAGTGCAATATACTGACTCCCTGCCATTATATACAAGGATCCACCAAAAGGAGCGCGCCGGACAATGGATATTTTCATACCCGGCAATATGCCCATTGACAATAACTTTCTAGCGACTACCTTATTGCTAAACCGCTTAATAACCTTGTTTCTTATACCTTGCACAGCCATATCATTACGATTAGGCTACAAAGGTATTTTTTATCCTCTTTGTCTACAATACCTAATGGTAGGTATTATTAACAGAATCTGTGCGTATAGGTAAATGTAGCGCTATTGGATGTTATCAATCTTAGTGTTTATTTGACGGATATCTTGTCTTATACTTTGGAGTTCTATGAACATATCTTGACTGCGCATTTCTGGTAAATACCGTTTAATGTCCGGACTTATCTTACCTTTTACTTCCCATATCTCTAAAACCTCCTTTGTATCCATATGCTGAATAGGATATTCAGTATTAATCGAAATAAGTGATACAACATCATTGGTAAGGTCAAAAGCTAATCTCTTACATAATATACTATCTTCGGTAACGATTATATATACTTTTTCCTTGCTCCAATCCCTAGGTCCCTCTACATAACTGCATAGTGCGTATTCGCCATCCTCTATTATCCCTTTCATACTATCCCCAACTATTTGAAAACAACGTAGACTTTGATTTTGAAAACTAGCAATGGGCAAAGAAAAAGAGGGAAGGGCTCGAAACCATTCAGGATTATGTAAATTATTGGAATAACCAGCATATGCTTTTCCTGAAACCATGCTGATATTCTCATTTCCTTCAGAATCCGTAGTGATTACAAGAGGTGGTTTTGCTTCTTTTGTGAAAATTAAATATTTCTTGTCACTATGCCCAAATAACCAAGAAGCGTTTAGGTTAAAACACCGGATTAAAGCTTCTAAGATAGATCCTGAAATACGAATTCGTCCTCTCTCAATATCCGCTATATTTTGCTTTGTTCCAAGGATAGACGCCATCTCCTTCTGGGTCAATCCCTGTTCGATTCTAAAAAGCTTCAATCGAATAGCTTCAATCGGAATATCTCTTTTGCTAGGCATCGTTTCTCCTTCATTTAATACTCTACGAAAATACACATTATTCCGCTACTATACCTCTGATTTAGCTTTTTTATATGAAATGATTAATAATTTCATTAATTTTATACTACATACAGTGTTATGACTATAGTATTTATAGATAAAATTATTCGTGACAAAAGAGTATCTTTTGCATTACTTTCTATTTATTAGAACAGTTTTAGCTATGAAATGGTCTATTTAACGGTTAAGACGCATCTTTCTTTCCGTATGAAATTGCGGAAAAATAGCAATCATTATAGCGATAAAAATAATAAAAACAACCATAAGATGTATTTTTTTACTATCCAACTACAAAATATATGCCAACAATAAATAATTTATAAATATCTATATATTAATTATTTAAATAAGTAATATTCTAATAAAAATAAATCCTATAACTAGATAACAGGTAGTTCGGTACCCTCGAAGAAAGGTTCTCAAAGTCCGGCTGATAAGTTTAAAAAAGTACAATCCTATTGTTTAGTCTGTTGTCAATGCTTGATTCCTTTGTAACAGCTACAATAGAATTAATCCTGGCGCTTATCAACATTAGAAATGCAATGAACCTAGTTTTTTCAATGCCCCCTTAATAATAAGTGAATTATAAAATTTTTTTTCTCTTTATTATTATTAGTCGTGTGAATACGTGGAAAAAAATATTACGATATTATTTATTATTAAGTTATTCACTTCTTAAATGATAATATACAATATTGATTTCGATATTAATCATTGATTTTGTGGTTATTATATTTTACTCACTGTTTTACAGTTAATGTGAATAACAAATTAACTGAATAAAAATGATGTGATGCTGTTCTGAAATACTTGTTAGAAAGAGGATAGTTTACTAGAAGAACAATACAATATTATTAATTTTTATAATACAATAAATTATTATTAAACTTTATTCACATTTTTCAATAGTTTTTAACTTTAATTATGCATGAAAACAGTGAATAAGTAAAAGTATTAGCTGTTTATTATTAGATATCTATATTTGCAGATTATTTATAATGTTAATAACTTTTATGAGAGTCGTACTACAGCGTGTTCTTTCAGCTTCTGTTACAGTAGAAGAACAAATTATTGCAAAGATAGGTAGAGGTCTATTACTCTTTGTTGGTATTGAGACGGAAGATAATGAATCAGATGTACAATGGCTGGTTAAAAAGATCATAAATATGCGTATTTTCTCAGATCAACAACAAAAAATGAACTTATCTGTCCAAGACATCCAGGGAGAAATTTTGGTAGTTAGCCAGTTCACTTTGCATGCATCTACCAAAAAAGGAAATCGCCCGTCCTACATAAAATCTGCAAAACCCGATATTTCTTTACCTTTATATCACCATTTCATACTGGAGATCAATAAAAATATTAATTCAGAGGTACAAAATGGAAAATTTGGTGCCAATATGCAAGTGGAGTTAGTAAATGATGGTCCTGTTACGATTATAATAGATAGTAAAAACAAAGAGTAACTACTAAAAATATGAGCTTAAAGAAAGTACAAGAGCAAGTTGACGAGTGGATACATACGATAGGTGTGCGATATTATGATCCGTTGACCAATGCCGCTATACTGTCGGAAGAAACGGGTGAAGTTACAGGACTTTTGGCGAGAATTTACGGTGAACAATCCTTCAAAGAGGCTTCAATAACTGAAGAAGTAGCCAAACAAAGGTTAGGAGAAGAGCTAGCTGATGTACTATTCGTTGTAGCTTGCCTGGCAAACCAAACAGGAATAGATTTGGATAATGCCTTTACAAAAAAAATGGAGAAAAGGACAAAACGAGATAAAACACGTCATATCAACAACCCTAAACTATATGGAAAGTAGCAAAGCAATCATAGAGAAATTGCAAAATGAGGTTAGCCTCAAGCACATTTTGTTAAGGAATTTACTTTCCATTACACATGCAATTAATGAGAATAAGTCAGCAGATGAGTTATTTAAGATGTATAAGACTTTTTTGCATTGGGTCATGAAAGTGAAAAAGATGGCGCTATTCATTATCCAAGAGGATCGATGGTCATGTGTTACTACGATAGACTGGGAAAACATCCAAGAAGAACAAATTAAAATAGAAAACTTTATTAAAGAGGCCAAAATTGAAAGAAGATATAATATCAAAGAAGACGATCCATCCTTTCTAGAGGGAATAGATGTTATTATAAGTGTTTGGCACAAACAAATTCCATTGGCCTATACCTTGGTAGGTGGTATTGGTTTTGATAAAGACACTCCGGATAAATACGATTTTATTAGTACCATTACCAATATTATTGCAGTCGCTATAGAGAATAAACGCTTGTTTAAGGAGCAGTTGAAAAGAGAATCCATTCGGCAAGAGATGAGATTGGCTGAGCAAGTTCAACAAATGCTTATCCCTGACCATTTGCCAAATAATTCTGTATTTGCATTGGATAGTTTATATATACCTCACGATGGGATTGGTGGAGATTATTTTGACTATATCCCCTTTTCTGATACCCGTTTTTCTATTTGTATGGCAGATGTATCCGGAAAAGGAATATCAGCAGCGTTATTAATGGCCAATTTTCAAGCAATTATCCGCAGTTTAATCAGACATTACAGAGATTTGGGTACCTTTATCATTGCTTTGAATGAGTCTATTCGTAGAATCACCAAGAGTGAAAAATACATAACATTCTTTATAGCAGATGTTGATTTAGAAAAGAAAACCATTAAATATATCAATGCGGGACATTATCCTCCGAAGCTCTATCACAAGGGTAATATAACCTCTTTAACCGAAGGATGTACCATCATTGGTTTTTTTGATGATGTAGGAGAAGTTCAAGAAGGAGAAGTCCAGTTGGAGGAAGACATGTTATTGCTTACTTTTACGGATGGATTAACAGATATTCTAAATGATAACAAAGAGATGATCCCGGAGTCATTATTAGATGAAGTACTGATACAAAATGCTCATCTGGATGTAATAGCATTTAATCACAAGTTGAAAGAAGTATTAGATCAGTACCGCGGCATGCAATCTTTTCCGGATGACATTGCAGTATTAAGTATGAAATACTATGGCAAGAAATAAAAAAAATCAAAATACTGCAGCAATCCTCGCATTATTAGGTGGTGCCATTGGTTTGCATTGGTTCTACTTGAGAAAGACGTTTTTAGGTTTGTTTTATATTTTTCTTTTGGTAAAGTTCGCTGACACAACTTTTTTCGGTTTACCTGTGGTAATTTTGATTTCGTTGATTAATGCTGTTAAATTTTTCAACATGGATCCGGATCGTTTTGACCGAAAGTACAACCGATCTTGGCTGAAAAGACAAAAAGCCAAAAGACGATATCCTTCTCCCACCGAACCCACTTCTGCAAAAAAACAAAAAACACGAAGACCGAAGATAAAAAAATCATCCTCAAAACGCAAAAGTACAGTTAATAAATACTTGAAACAAGCGAAAGCTGCTTATGATAAAATGGATTTGCTTGAAGCAGAAAAAGGGTTCTTAAAAGCTATGAGTGCAGATAGTTCGAATGCAGATGCTCCGTATTATTTGGCTTGTATTTATTCTGTTTGGGAAGATAAGGATCGAGCCTTTGAGTATTTGGAACGGGCTGTTAAGAATGGGTTAAAGCAAGTGACTAAAATAAGTAATGAAGAAAAACTAGCGTTCTTAAGGATACAAGAAGAGTATCAAGAATTTGTAGATAATAATTATCGTCGAATAAGTCCGCAAGAATTACCAAAAGAAGAGCACTCTTATGTGGAACAATTGTTGAAGTTAAAAGCGTTAAGAGAACAAGGTAAAATAGAGGAAACAGTCTATCGAAAGGAAGTTGATAAATTGAAAAATAATTATGGAAATTAGACAACTAATAGACAAAAACATTCACCCCCTTGCCGATACGCAAACCGTACGTGAGGCTTTATTGGCTTTTGAGAACCAAAAGTATGATATTTTACCGGTCATCGATCAATATCAAAATTATATTGGCCTCCTTCGCAAAGAGGATATTTTGTCAAGGGAAGCATCTTTGACCCTTAATTCTAATACAAAGCTATTACACACTTCAAATTCTGATGTTATTCATGTTGATGAACATTTTTACGAACTCATTAGCAAGTTATATGAGTTGAATTCTCCTATTGTTCCTGTTGTCGATAAGGATGAAACCTTCTTGGGAGTTGTTACTACAGAGCGATTGATGTATATGTTTTCAGCGAGTTTCTCTTTTGTAGAACCCGGCAGTATCCTCACACTTTATATCCCCAGAACAGATTATAGCTTAGCAGAAATAGCACAAATAGTAGAATCTGAAGGAGGTGCTATTCTCTCTTCTATAATACACAATAGTGAAGTTCCTGAAGCGGTCTATGTCACCTTAAAAATAAATCTTAATAATCTTTCGTCGATTATTCAATCCTTCGAAAGACATGGGTATAAAGTTAAATCCAGATTCTCTGAAAGAGAATACCAAGATGTTTTAAAAGACAGATACGATGAATTGATGAATTTCCTCAATGTTTAGTCATGCACTCATTAATCTGTATGCTACAGCATAATTTCCTTTGTATAGAGAGCATGTCGAATAGAGGGTTTGCGTACATTATTTGTTTTTTTTTAGTATTGGGATCAGTACGCGGGCAGTCAAATGCATCGTATGTCAAGGTACAATCCATCCACATATCTGGAAATTATCACACCAAACCATGGATCATCCAATATGAGATTCCTTTTAAAGAAGGGGATGCATTATCTATTGACGAGATACCGGAACTTACCCGTAAGACTCGGGAAAATCTCATTAATATGCGCTTATTTAGTAAGGTATCTATCCAAAATGAACGAGAAGGCCAATACATACGATTTCAAATAGAAGTTCGGGAGTTATGGTATTTATATCCTGGACTTATTTTTGAATTGGCCGATAGAAACATCAATACCTGGTGGCAGGAGCAAAATCACAGTCTTAGTCGTGTTAACTACGGTATCCAACTCCAATACGACAACGCTTCAGGAAGAAATGATTATTTAAAACTCGTAGCGCATACCGGATATACCAATAAAATCCAACTCACTTATGAAATGCCTCGATTATACAAGTTTCATCACTGGGGATATGGTATTGATATATTTCAGCGAACCCAAAAGGAAATTGGTTATCGCACTTATCTCAATAAAACGTTGTTTTATCGAAGTGACAAGGTATTACTCAAAAGACAACGTTTTGAGAGTTTTATAACCTATAGGCCGGACCAGAATCGACAACTTCGCTTGAAAGCTGGATGGCAGGGAAACTATATAAACCCTTTTGTTGTAAGAAGATTGAATGCCAACTATTTCATACCTAACCAAACACAACAGCGATTCTTTATGATAGAGATATATGCTAAAATGTCCTTTTTAGATAGGGAAGTATATCCTACCAAGGGTTTTAGCTTGGCTTCCTTTCTAAGAAAGGAAGGACTGGGTATTTATCGCGATCTCAATGTGAATTATCTCAATATATTATGGAAAGTATATGCTTCATCAACGGATGGGAAATGGAGTGTGGGAAATGTCAGTAGAGTACAAAAATTGGTTTATCCATCGAATAAAATGTCAGAGCCTCTTCCTTTTTACAATAGATCCTTTATCGGTTATTCTGACGACCAATTGAGAGGATATGAGCTGTATGTTATGGATGGGCCGCAGTATTTTTATACGAAGAACCATATAAAGTTCCGTTTGTTACACACCCAGTTATCTCTATACCAACGTGGGGAGTCTATTTTTCAGGCTTTTCGGTCTATTCCGATGGAGCTCTATCTTATTTTTCAGGTCGATGCCGGGATAATACAGGGATACAATCAAGATAACAATATGTTGAATGATCGTTGGATAATAGGAGGAGGCCCGGGGTTACATTTGGTTACTTTCAATCGATTCGTGTATAAGTTGGAGTGGAGTGTTAATCATTTAGGGGAGGGGGGACTTTTTTTTCATATCAATCGAAAATATTAATTGGAATGATACAGGAGCCACAAGAACTGATGGAGATTATTAAAACGGAGCCCGCAGTGTTAATTTACTTTTCACATGCAGCCTGCAATGTTTGTAAAGTATTAAAACCCAAGATAAAAAGTCTTTTGGAAGAAGATTTTGACCAAATAAAGATGGTATATGTTGATACGGTCTTGCATCCCGAAATACCTGCCCAAATGAGCATTTTCACGGTTCCTACTATCGTCGTTTTTTTAGAGGGAAAAGTGTATTTTAAATGGAGTCGAAACATCAGTATCCAACAGATCAAAAGAGAATTGGGTAGACCCTACCAAATGTTGTTTTCTTAATCATTTATTACCGCTAATTGGAGTATCGAAATGAACAGTATTCACCCGACGTATAGAAAATGGATCGAGGCTGCCAAGAGTGAACGAAAAAGCATTCGCAAGGCCTTGAAACGCATCGCACAAAGACCCCCCAAAAACATAGATCATATGTTTCAACAAAAGCATTCTGAGGCATTTGAACAGGTAGATTGTCTCGAGTGTGCTAACTGTTGTAAGACGACTTCTCCTATTTTTAGAGATCGCGATATAGACCGCCTGAGTACACATCTCGGCATCCGTCCTTCTGCCTTTATAGACCGATACCTTGAGATGGATGGAGATTCAGACTATGTCTTACAAACATCACCGTGTGTTTTTTTGGAGTCCGATAATACATGCAGCGTTTATGAGTATCGACCTAAAGCGTGTAGAGAATATCCTCATACAGACAGAAAAAAAATTACCCAATTATTTAGATTGACAGCGGTAAATACGGAGATATGCCCTGCTGCGTATAGGATTGTTAAAGCGGTAATAGATGAAGTTTTATGAAGGATCAGAAGAGGGTATTCTTCCATTTTCTAACTGTTCTTGAACTTACCCAAAACAAGATAAATCCAGAGGTTATCGTAAGAAGACCAAGGATAGAAAAGATTCTCAGTATAGTATTATTAATATTGTCCCGTTCATTGAAATCCATAATGTGCAGCATCCATAGAAAGTCAAATACTTTCCATTTATCCGTGCGCACTTTTTCCAATCGGTGCTTATCTACACTTAGATAAAGCCAAACTTTTTCCGGTTGATTATAATGAATACCCCAAGCGGGTAAAGACCCGCCTCTGTAATCTAAAAAAGAAGATATGTTTTGTCGTGTTACATAGACAACAGTGTCAGGTATAACAGGATTCCGGAAATACAAACCCGCTAAGTGAAGGGCCTCAGATCGATTCATATAAGGCCGGAGCCTACCATTTTGAGCATTATACTGTACTTCAGGAATTTTATTTTTGAACTTAAGAGAATAATACCAACCGTCATGGGAAGGAGATAATCGAACACTTTCTAAGCTATCTTTAGAAATGTTGTATTTCACAATTAAACTATCCGGAGATAGGAGTTTAAACGGAAACTTAGGAGTTTCTATTCTTCTATTGACCAAGTGATCACCGTGAATTTCATCGATATTAGTCCAGCTAAAATAAAGACCACCCAGTGTCCACAACAAAAATTGTATTCCGATAAATATACCGAGATAACGATGCGTTCGACGAATATAGTAATGAAATGAGCGCATTAATTTTTAAGGCCTTGTTTGCTTCCGGGACGGTAATCATTCGGCAACTTATAAGCGGGAGGTGGGGTATTAATAACTTCTCTTTTAACGAGAGATTCCGGCATAGGGGCAAGATCGTATTGGTGGAGTTTGTGTTTTTCTATGATGCGAATCAATTTTTGAGGATAGCGTTTGTCTGTGGCATATCCGCAAGCTCTTAGTCCTCTGGCCCAGGATTTATAATCGGTTCTATCGTACGTAAACAATCTACTATAACGAGGACGATCTCGTAAAAACTCAGAGTGATCCCGATAAGAATCTTCTACACTATCATAGATTCTAAAACAGGATTTTCGAAGTTTGCCCCATTGATCGCGGTCGTCATCTTCCTGAAAAAAGCGAGCTCCACTCCATTCAGACTTGCATTTAATGCCAAAATGGTTATTGGCGTAAACTGCCAAGTCACTCATTCCGGCTTGAGATTCTACAAGGCCTTGAGCTAAAGTGATACTAGCCGGAATTCCCAATAAGTACATTTCTTCAATGGCAATTTCCTTGTATTTATTGATATATCGTTCTTCCGGGGTATAATACTGACCAGACACATAAGTGTGAAGTATCAATAAAATTATTATGACAAACCAATTTTTCATAATTAGAGGGTTTGAGGGTATGAAATGAAAATGAATTTTATTAATTATAAATTCATACAGAAAGATAATTAAAAAAAAACATGTGAAATAGTAAAGCTTTTTTATACAAGAGCAAAACCGAGTTACATAGTCCAATAATTATGCCATTTATCATAAACAGAGGGTAGTGACAAATCAGAAGGAAGTTAGAGAAAGAAAGAGCGATACATAAAAGTACGCTATATATAACCCCCAAAGTGCACTAAAGTAAGATTTCAGGGTCTATAAAGCTAATCCAAATTCAATTGCCCATCAAGCAAATCCTCCAGTGTTTCACGTCTGCGGATTAATTGGCTATCATTTTTATCCATAAGCACTTCGGCAGGACGACATCTGGAATTATAATTAGAAGCCATGGCATATCCATAAGCTCCGGCATTGAGAAAGCAAAGGATATCATTTGCTCTCACTTCAGGCAAAACCCGGTTGACAGCAAAAGTGTCGGTCTCACATATATACCCGGTTAACGTATAGACTTTGGGCTTACCATCTATGTTGGACAGGTTTAAAATCTGGTGATAAGCACCGTAAAACATCGGTCGAATCAAATGATTAAATCCGCTATCCAACTGTACAAAGACCGTAGAGGTTGTTTGTTTAATCCAATTTGCCTTAGTTAAAAAATACCCGGCACCACTTACCAAATATTTTCCAGGCTCAAGAATTAAGGTTAACGGTTTACCATAAGATTGACAAAAGGCATTGAACCGTTGACTTAATGCACTTCCTAACTCCTCGATATCTGTCTCAATGTCATCGTTGCGATAGGCCAACTTAAAACCACTGCCAAAATCCAAATATTGCAAGTGATTAAACTCCTTCGCAACATTGAACAGTATTTCTGCAGCTTGCAAAAAAACCCCAATGTCTAAAATATCTGATCCGGTGTGCATGTGGATACCATCGATTTGGATATTAAGAGACTCCACAAGACGATGTACCAGGGGCATCTGGTAGACACTAATACCGAATTTTGAATCTATATGTCCGACACTTATCTTTGAATTTCCTCCGGCCATAATATGTGGGTTAATCCGTATTCCTACAGGAATCCCTTTAAAGTGCAAACCAAAATACTCGAGAATCTCCAGGTTGTCAATATTGATTTGTACGCCGACCTTCATTGCTTCTTCAAATTCCTCTAGTGAGACGCCACTCGGAGTAAAAACGATCTCTTCTGGAGAAAAACCGGCCATCAAAGCTATTTTTACCTCTTGGATGGAGACGGCATCAATTCCCGCTCCTTCTCGTTTTAAAACCTTCAAAATGTGAATATTGGTTAGTGCTTTTGCTGCATATCTGACTTTAAGTGAAGTCACATCAAATGAGTGCACAAATTGACGGTATTGCTTTACGATCTGATCTTGGTCATAAACATACAGCGGTAGGCCGTAAGTATGGGCTAATTCCACCAACTGATTCCTTTTTTTTCTAGAAGGGATTTCCATTATACCGGTTCTTATTAATTTTACAAGGTGTGATACAACAATTGTACCGAAACAAAGGTAATATTATTGCTTACATGCACCGGCGATGTAACCGGTAGTCCACGCAGCTTGAAAGTTAAAACCTCCGGTAATTCCGTCTATATCCAGTATTTCTCCCGCAAAATAAAGGTTGGGAAGGATACGAGAGGCCATTGTATTGGGATTTACATTGGACAAGTCGATACCTCCACAAGTGACAAATTCCTCTTTGAAGGTGGTCTTACCTTCGACGGGATAAATATCATGGCTCAAAGTATCGATGAGTTTATTCAGTCCTTTTTTGCCCAGCTCATTCCACCGTTTAGTAACGGGAAGGCTCGCTTTAGCTAAAAGATAACGCCAAAGCCTATCCGGTATTTTGAAAGGACGGAATTGGTAGAGATACTTAGGAGCGTTGGATTGGATAGTTGTTAGAAGGGATTCTCTTATAAGTTGATGATTTTGGATTCCGGTCCAGTTGACTTGTAAAGAAAAGCGATAATTCATATCGTGCAATTGTCTAGCACCGAAAGCAGACAAAACGAGAATGGCCGGTCCACTCATCCCCCAATGTGTGATTAATAATGGCCCGGAATGCTGTAGGGATGTACCTTCTATTCTGACAATAGCATTGGGAACGCTAAGTCCGGGCAAAGAGGTTATGTTGTTTTCTATAATATTGAAAGAAAACAAGGAGGGAACGGGAGGGACAATAGGATGACCTAGACGATGGATCCAGTCAAGTCCATGTGCGCGTGGAGCTCCCCCGGTAGCAACAATAATAGAGTCGAGAGAGACAGGTGATTTATCCGGGCTAAACTGAAGCAACCATTGATTAGACACGAGTGAAATTTGCCGGACGCCCGAGTTCAAACGGAGTTCTACACCCAAACGATCCACTTCACTTCGCAGACAATTGACAATATCCATAGAGGAATTAGACTGAGGAAAGACCCGCAAATCTTTTTCAGTTTTTAGAGGAATACCTCTATTTTCATACCATTGAATCGTGTGGTGATTGTCAAAGAAGCGGAAGGCCTTTTTAAGGAATTTGCTACCTCTCGGGTAGGCTTGAACAAGTTGCCGAATATGTGGTGCTGCATTGGTAACATTGCAACGCCCCCCACCGGAAATTTTTACTTTCGCAAGGGGTTTTTCTGTTTTTTCAAACAAGATAACCTGTGCATGAGGATGAACCTCTTTGGCACGAATAGCAGCAAAAAAACCAGCTGCACCCCCTCCGATAACCCCAATTATCATAAAATCTAAGATTTAGAGTAGTTTTTCCAATTTGAGGCGGAGCTCCTGTTCTTGTCTATCTATGGTATCTATCAGTGTTTGGCCTTCTTCAAGTATATCTTGTTTAAACGTTTCATCCGAAATGCCGGACATATTGATTTTTACATTCAACCAAGCTCCCCAAGCGGCAGCACGCAAACATAAAATGCCTACACCGGCATCAGAGACAGAGGAAGGGTTGCCGTTTTCTATCATATTTTCGACCAGCGGTAAAGAGCGGAAGACGGTACGCATAACTTCGAGTGGAACGTGAATAGCGTATTTCGTTGCATCTTCCATTGCTGATTTTCTTAATTTCTTTTCTTCAACGGTCGATTTAGGCATACGAACGGCATCTATAATTTTGTTGAAAGCATGGGTGTCTTCATCCACCAGAAAGAGGAGCTTATCCACCAGTGATTGTCCGATTTCAGCTTGTTCGGAAAAGTATTGCCAACGATCATCCCAACCGCGTTTATGGGCTGACAAATTGGCCACCATGGTAGCTAAAGCGGCACCAAGTGCACCGGCATAGGCAGACACAGAACCACCGCCGGGAGCGACACTCTCCGAAGCTGTTTTGTATGCAAAACCCTGAAGGGATAGGTTAACCAGGGGAGTTTTAACTTTATCTTCCAACAGGTATTCAATAATTTTTTTATCCGGGTCAAATGGAGTTAATTCGTCCAGACCCATGGATTTGACGGCAATGTGAATGATTTCTCTTTCGGGAATACCGGTAGAGCGATGCTGTTGGTGAAGGAAGTATTTTCCGGCATCAATCAGAGCTTTTTTAGGAATGAGGCCGACCAATTCAGAACCTGTAACGCGCATGCCCCGTCGGTTGGCAGAGTTTCTACAAGCTTCAAAAGCGATATGAAAAGGGGTGGCTTTAACATTGGTGATATTCATAGACACTTGAGCGACGCCATATTCTTCAATGAACCAACCGATAGCTTTAACCCCTATAAGTTCACCTGGAATTCTTAGGGGCTCACCGTTTTCATCCCGTTTTATTTTACCGGTGAGGGTATTGCCCTCCCGTTGGACGCGACCTTGTTCTCTAATGTCAAATGCCACTGCATTTGCCCGCCTTACGGAGGTGGTGTTGAGGTTGACATTGTAGGCAATTAAAAAATCCCTAGCTCCAATGACCGTTGCTCCTGCACCCGGATTAAAACGGGTGGGCCCGTAATCCGGTTTCCATGCCGGGACCAATAATTTTTTTTCTAATCCTTCATATTCTCCGGATCGGATAACTGCCAGATTGGTTCTGTCAGGGGATGTAGCTGCAGCTTCATACATGTATACCGGAATACCCAATTCCTCTCCAACTCTTTTACCCAATTGGTGCGCATACTCGGCGGCCTCTTCCAGGGTAATACCGGACACGGGCACCAACGGACAGACATCAGTAGCTCCCATGCGCGGGTGCTCTCCTTGATGTTGTCGCATATCGATGGATGCAGCGGCTTCTTTTATCAGGTGAAATGCAGCTTCAATAACCGCTTCCGGAGGACCTACAAAGGTTATTACCGTTCGGTGGGTAGCTACACCGGGGTCAATATCGAGTAGGCGTACACCTTCTACTTTTTCAACAACACGGGCAATTTTTTGAATAATAGCCGGGTTTCTCCCTTCGCTGATATTGGGTACACATTCGAGAATGCGGGTTTTAGTATTCATGGTCTTGATGTTTTTAATAGAAAAGTAAGACGAAAGTACAGGGAATAATGAAATCAGACCCCAAAATAGAAGTTGTAAAATATAGAAAATGACTTCCGGAAAGTGACCAAGTAATAACAAGTTATTATTTTTAAAGCCCATCAAAAACAAAGCAGTTGGTAACAATGAACAGTTGAAGCAAAATATTTGTGTAATTTTGGCGGTTAGATAGCATGCTTATGCAAGACAGAAAGAAAGACCATATCGAACTTACGGAGTTAGCAAGGGTATCCCAACAAGAGCTGGATAACCGTTTTTATTATGAGCCTTTGCTCGCGGCTTTACCCGAAGAAAACAGGGATTTAAGTATAGATTTTCTAGAAAAAAAGATGTCCGCTCCCATCTGGATATCCAGCATGACAGGAGGAACGAAATCCGCCAGAAAAATTAATGAAAATCTCGCTCGAGCAGTAGAAGAATTCGGACTGGGAATGGGGCTGGGATCTTCCAGGGTATTGCTCGACTCCCCCGAGTTTTATCGGGACTTTGACCTGAGAAGCATACTTGGAAAGGATAGACCTTTTTATGCTAATTTTGGGATTGCACAGATAGAAAAACTCTTAGAACTTGGTGAGGAAAAACGAATTGGAGATATTGTAGAAAAACTGGACACGGACGGAGTAATCGTGCACATCAATCCCCTTCAAGAGTGGATGCAACCGGAGGGGGATGTCATAAATCACCCACCCATAGACACCATGCAGCGGTTTCTAGAGAAGGTGGATTACCCTGTTGTAGTAAAGGAGGTGGGACAGGGAATGGGCCCGGAGAGTTTAAGGGCATTGATGAAATTGCCTTTGGCAGCGATAGAATTTGGAGCAGCAGGAGGAACTAATTTTTCGAAAATGGAGTGGTTAAGGCGCCTGTCGGATGACAAGCTCTTTTTTGATAGGGTTGCTTTTATTGGACATACCGCAACAGAAATGACAGACTGGGTGAATGAAATTTTGGAATCGGAGAAAAAGGATATTTTGTGTCATCAGTTTATCATATCGGGAGGGATTAAAGATTTTTTAGATGGGTACTATTTCATACATAAAACAAAGGCTTCAGCCATTTATGGCATGGCATCAACAGTACTAAAATATGCAAAAGAAGACTATGCAACCCTACGATATTTTCTTCAACAACAGTTGAGAGGTTTGAGAATGGCTTCAGCTTTATTGCGGGTAAAAACGAGTAGAGATATATGAGAGAGCATGTGAGTAAAAAAACAATATCCGGATTTTCTAAGCTTTCTAAAAGAGGAAAAATAAAATGGATCGTAGAGAATTTTTTTAAAGATCCCGAAGTGGTCATGCACGAACTTAAGGACTACTTACTGCCTCGCGAGGATCATCAGAAGATAATGGACACGATAAGTGAAAATACAATAAGTAACTTTCCAATGCCTTACAGCGTGGCGCCCAATTTTATAATCAATGGGGAGGCTTATTGTGTTCCGATGGTGATAGAAGAAAGTTCTGTTGTTGCAGCTGCATCTTCCGCTGCCAAGTTTTGGATGAAAAGGGGAGGATTCAAGAGTCATGTGGTCACCATGGAGAAGATAGGGCAAGTTCATTTTATATGGACAGGAGAAAAAGAAATATTGAAGCGTATTTTTCCAGAGCTTAAAGCTCAGCTTCTCGATAAAACACGGGATTTAACCCAAAATATGGAAAGACGAGGAGGAGGTATTTTAGATATTGAGTTGCGCGACATGACGGCGGATAAACCGGATTATTACCAGATATATGCACGTTTTGATACCCGAGATTCGATGGGCGCCAACTTTATAAATTCGATTTTAGAGCGGTTTAGAGTTGTTTTAGAAGATTTTATCTGGACGCATCCCGATTTAGAAGGGCCATCCAAAGATGTAGAGGTCATCATGTCAATATTATCCAATTATACTCCGGATTGTATCGTTCATGCAGAGGTATCTTGTAATATTGAAGAGCTGGGGACGATAGAAGGATTTTCTTCGGCGGAATTCGCCAGAAGATTCAAGGCAGCTGTTGATATGGCATATATTGATCCGCACCGAGCTACTACGCACAACAAAGGTATTTTTAATGGTATTGACGCGGTTGTATTAGCTACGGGCAATGACTTTAGAGCCGTGGAGGCATGTGGCCATACTTATGCATCGAAAGAGGGACAATACAGGAGTCTAACCTATTGTACGATAGAAGATGGACAGTTTAGATTTTGGTTGGATTTGCCTATCGCGGTGGGAACAGTAGGTGGATTAACCAAGTTGCACCCGATTGCCAAACGTTCTATGGAGCTACTCAATAACCCCAACGCAGAACAACTTATGCAAATTATAGCTTCTACCGGTCTGGCACAAAATTTCGCTGCCCTTCGCTCCCTGGTTACAACAGGTATTCAGAAGGGACATATGAAAATGCACTTGCAGAACATTCTCATAGAACTCGGGGCAAACGAACAGGAGAAAAAACAAGTTGTTGTATATTTTCAAGACAAAGTAGTCTCCTTTAGTGCAGTGAGAAGTTATTTAGAACAATTGCGAAAATAGATATTAACGATGTGGAAATTTATAGGGGAAGAAGTACTTTTTTGGGTGTTTGCCGTGGCACTAATTTTATTTATTGCATCCTTTAGTTTAAAGAAATACCAAGATAAGGAATAGGGAAATACCTTAAGAGAAAAATAACAAAACAATGAAAATCGTTGTATCTTTAATGCAATGAAATTAGAAAAAGTAAACATATACAGGATTACTCATATTGAGAATATTCCACAAATTCTAAATTATGGAATAACCAACAAAAAATCTAAGCATAAAAACCCTAATTACAAAGCGATAGGTGATACATGTATTATAAATACACGCAATAATAAAGAAATTAATATAACCAATGGGGGCATAGAAACGATCAAAACAATAGAACTCGGTGATTATATACCCTTTTATTTTGGAATTAAGATGCCTATGTTATATGTTATTCAGCGGGGGGGCAATTTTGTCCCAAGGAGAACAATACCTGAAAATATTGTCTATGTAGTATGTTCTGTAATAAAAATTCATAATTTTGGGTATGAATATTATTTTTCTGATGGACATGCTCTAAACAAATTATCAACTTTTTATAACAGAGATAAGTTAATAGACTTGATAGGAATATTGGATTGGAATGCTATCAAAAAGCCTTACTGGCAAGGAGAAGGTAATTTGGATGTCAAAAGGAAAAAGCAAGCTGAATTTATTGTCAAGGAAGACCTTTCTCCGGAGTGTATTATAGGATTTGGCTGTTATAACGAGCGAGCTAAAAACAACTTAAAGGGGTTAGGAGTAAACGAAAAGATCATTAGGGTAATACCCAACGCATATTTTTAAAATTATGATAAAATATATTAAAGGAAATATTTTAGAAAGTTCGGCAGAAGCTATTGTTAATACGGTTAACACAGTTGGTGTTATGGGTAAAGGGATTGCATTGCAGTTTAAAAAGGCTTTTCCAAGTAACTATAAGGCATATCGTGATGCATGTAAAAAAGGGGAAATAAAAATTGGAAGTTTATTTGTTTACACAGATAGTAATATAATATCTGGAGAAAAAGTAATTATTAATTTTCCAACTAAAACCGATTGGCGAAAATCATCAGAATACGATTATATCGAAAAGGGATTAGATCACCTACTAAAAATAATTAATGAAAATAATATAAAGAGTATCGCCATACCACCACTTGGTGCTGGCAATGGAGGCTTGGAATGGGAACAAGTAAAAAGAATTATTCACACTAAAATGCAAAGTTTAGAAATCGATGTTTTTATTTTTGAACCTAATAATCAGATACTTGAGCACTTAAAAAAAGAAAAGGTTAAATTAACAAAGGCAAGAGCATTACTGCTGGATGTTCTTTATGATTTAGTTGGAAATGGTGAATATGTTTCTGAATTTTCAAGTGAAAAGATTTGTTATTTTTTACAGCATTTCGGTGCCCAAAACCTTTTCAAATTGAAGTTTACACCTCAATTTTACGGCCCTTATTCCGGAAAGGTAAGATATATTCTGAATGTTTTAAATGGCAGTTATATCATGGGATATAGTGACATGAACACTAAACCATTTCAACCACTAACTATATTACAAGATGGATATAACGATGTAAAAGAATATATTGAAAATGACAATGAATTATCCAAAATAAGTGAAAAAACTAAAAAATTCCTCTCTGGATTTTATTCTGATTTTGGTTTAGAGCTATTATCCTCTGTTTATTACATCATTTCAAAGAATAACACGCTAGATGCATCCCTTGTCATGACTAAGTTATCTGAATGGAATAATAGAAAGAGAAGTATGTTTTCTGAAATTAAATATGTTAATATGGCTATAAATCATATCGTAAAGTCCAATCATTTATTAGTCAATGGCTATAAAAATAATCTATTCAATGATTAATAATTTTAGAGCAGTCTGTTAATTGGGTTATTATTTGTTTGTTTTTATAACCTTTCTGTTTAGACATAATTTACATTTATGGTGTTTTTTGCGTTTCTTTATCATTTGAAATATATCCTAATTATTTTGTTTCTTTACTTGGTTACAAAACACTCACATCCGCCCAAAACCGTGTTTAAACAGCGAAACTCAGATGATAAGACCCATCAAAAAAACGAACATTTATCCGACATTTATCGTCTTGCACGCGGTCTTTACTCTTTTCTTGATATCGTATCTTTGTTCTTCAATACCCAAAACAAGCTCTTCAGATTTGGGCTGGGTTGGGGAAGCATAAATAAGAGGATGGTCTCCTCTAAATTGGCATATATTCCTATTCCTATGACCAAGTAAAAGGAAATGGGTTCGACACCGTACAAGAAAAGGATAAAAAAGTAAATACCTAATAAAATAGCGGTGAGTTTCCAGGAATATAAGTGAAACGAAGGAAGGCCCTTGTATTTGAGGATTGCGATAATGTGAAAGAACAAATAGGTTCCTAGAAATATACCCAATAGGTATTTATAGGGTTCGAGTATCTGCCATTTCATACGAAAAATACCTAATAATGCCGCAATCATAGTCAGGACGTCACCATAAGAATCCAATTTGGCACCGAAGGTACTTTCTTGTTTAAACTTGCGAGCGATATAACCATCAATCAAATCACTAAACAAACTCATAAACATCAAGGAAATAAATGCTGTTTCCATTTTCTCCCAAGCAAAAAGCAAAAGAACAGGAAATGCTACAATTCGAAAAGCACTAAGGGCATTGGGGATATTTATTCGTTTGTTCATCTTCTTTGTTTTAGCTGATACATGGACTTTAGCTAACAAGCTGGGACAAGATAATCATTTTTACAATAAGGAAAAGGCAAATTCCACTTTAGTTTAGCTGAGCAGTTATCCCGAATAAGAGTATCTATACTAAAATGGACAGGATATTCCCACTTTTAATAATATCTTGCCAGCTCGGTCTATACGTCAAAGACATTGTAAAGCGTTTATTGATAATTGGGCATTGTAATTTATAATTTTTACCTTGGAATTATAATGGAGTTGTTTTAACCTGCTTCAAGGACGGAGTTCATAGGATTTGATCCGCACAAAGTGGGAAAAGATTTATAGTGGGATATACATGAAATACATATATATAAATACGAGGGAGATCTATGGCAATTTGTCGCTCCCGTTTCAAACCGATGCGATTGGTACTCAATACGGTTGTGGAATGTCCCCCTCTCCCTTGTTCGTATTGATAGTAGCTAAGTGTTTGAAGATATTAATGCAATTTACCGGCTACGGCGTTTTAATTATATGCCTTTCCACCCTTTTTTCTTCGCACATTAAGGGGCAAATTCCCCTATTTAAACGAGAACGGAAGCGAACGGTCAGGTATGCACCTAAGATAAAGCTCGATACATTGACGGTGATCCCCCAGTCTGTAGTTGTTCTGGATACGAATGGAACAAAGATGACATGTCGGTATGAAATGGTTGACAATTTGTTGGTATTTGAGGATAGTACTTGTTTAAACCGAGATCGATTTTTAACCATTTCATACCGCGTACTTCCCTTTCGGATAGGCAAGCGATTTCGGTATATAGATACTACTAATTTGACGAGTGCATCAGAAAAGGATAATTACATCTACGATTATAAGGTAGATCCGGTAGCAGAAGGGGGTATTTTTGGGACCAAGGGAGTGCGTTATAGTGGGAGTTTTTCCCGTGGGCTGTCGATCGGCAACAATCAGGATCTGATATATGATGCGGACTTTAACATGGCTATGGAAGGAGATATCGGGGATGGGATACACATAAAAGGAGCGATAGCGGATAACAAACTTCCGATCCAACCGGAGGGGAATACCAAGCAACTCAGTGCATTTGATCGGGTTTTTATCGAGCTAAGCCGGGGTCCTTATCGGCTTTTAGCGGGGGACTACGACAGCAGGTCCGGAAAAAGTCGATTTTTAAAATACAATCGTAAATTGCTTGGACTTTCCTTTCATTCAGATACAGAAGCCAAGGGGTGGCGATCTTCAAGTAAAGCGGAGTTTGCCATATCTAAAGGAAAATTCCGTCGACAACAACTTCAAGTTCATGAGGGTAACCAAGGTCCCTACAAATTGACGGGCAATCAGGGAGAACGCTATATCGTGGTTATTTCTGGAAGTGAGCGGGTCTATTATGACGGTGTGCCGCTTGAGCGAGGGGAAGATGCGGATTATGTGATGAATTACAATTTGGGAGAGATCGCCTTTACAATACGACGACCTATCACGATAAACAGTCGTATAATTGTAGAATTCGAGTATTTGAATCAGCAGTATTCCCGAACTGTTGTTACCGGCAATACCCAATGGGCGAAGGGCAAAACAACGATATTTATTGAGGGCTATAGCCGGACAGATAGCCGCACCCCATCCGTTAATTTTCAAGGAAGTTTTGATTCTACGGCTATTGCACTTCTGCAACAAGCTCCGGAAAGTAGAGGAGATATTTTCATCTCCGGGATACGCCCTATCGAGGATATACCTCCGGAATCCAGTATTTTGTATGTGATGAGAGATACATTTTATCAGGTCGGTGGCATAAGAAAGGACACACAGGTATTGGTTTATGATAGAGGAAAGACCCAAGAGAAAAAGTTTAAGGCAAGCTTTAGTGAAGTTGGGCCCGGTAGAGGAGATTATACCATATTACGTTCTGAGGCAAACGGAAGAATATACCGGTGGGTAGCACCGGATGAAAGTACCGGTGCCCCGATGGGGGAATATACCCCGGCTATTCGGATTGTCCCACCCTCTACCCATCAAGTGGTGGATGCGGGAGTGCATTATAAGATTAATAAGCGACTTTCTGCTTCGGCAGAAGCCGCATGGAGTCATCTGGATCTCAACCGTTATTCTTCCCTTTATGAAGACAATGACAATGGATTGGCATTTGATGCTAGTATGAAATGGTCGCATCCTATCGGTATGAAGTGGAAGGTAAAGTCCTCCTTGGGATATCGATATCAAGGCAGGAACTTTGCAGTAGTAGATCCTTACCGTGAAGTAGAATTCAAACGATATTGGAATTTATCAGAGTTAGCGGACAGTACGTACACGGACCACCAACCTCATTTTATGTTCTCGCTGTCTAAGGATGACCAACACCGAATTGGGTACAAGTTGAGTAGTCTTATCCGTCCGGGAATATATATAGGCAAACGTCAGGATTGGGAATTGAAGTGGAAAGCGGAATCTTGGGTATTATCCACTACAGGAGGGGTAATGCGAGCAGAAGACCCCATTACAACAAGTGCATATTATACCCCTAAGGCCCGGTTGGAGTATTTAGCCAAAACATGGTCAAGTGGATTAATTTATCAGGGGGAAGACAATCGAAAGAGAGACAATCAAGTCGACACCTTAAACAAAAGCAGTTTTTATTTTCACCAATTGGAGGGGTATGTTCGGCTGGGGAGCAAGGGAATCAACAAGAAAGAAGTTCGCTACATCCGAAGAATAGACGGACTCGCGGCAGATAATGCCATGCGAAGGTCAACCGTCTCCGATCAGTTGTCTCTTCGTATGGCAGGAGGTGCGGGCGCTCTTGCCCAATGGACCTTAGAAGGTGGCGTACGCCAGTTAGATGTTGAAGAGAAATATATAAAGAACAATTCGGATCAAAAAACACTGCTCGGAAAGATAAATTTACAATCCACTTTTTGGAAAGAGGCCGTTCAATATACAGGGGTATATGAACTGAATGCCGGTCAAGAGCCCAAGTTGGAATTTGTATTTGTAGAAGTGCGCCCCGGTGAAGGACAATATATTTATAAAGACTATAATCAGGATGGTGTTCCTCAAATCAATGAATATGTTCTAGCACCTTATGGAGATACGGCGAGATATGTCAAACTACGGGCGTTTAATAACAATTTTATTCAGACCAACAGCACAATTCTCCAACAGACAATTAACTTTAGTCCGAAAAAACTAAAATCCAATGAATGGACAAATTGGAACTTGAGATCGGTCTATAGATCAGACAAAAAAGCGATGTCCTCTAAGTCAGGATTGCGAATAAATCCGCTGGAATATATTCCCGATAGCGCTCTGGTACGTCTGAGGGAAGGGTGGAATACAAGATGGGTATACAATCCTGGCGGAAGAAATTACGATGTAACCGTGAGATATAACCAAACGGCACAAAGAGTGGTATTGGTTACCGGGTATGAAGCGGTAAATTCAGGAGAATGGCTTGGAAAATTGCGTTGGAATATCAAGCGCACATTGGATCTAAACATCACGTATAAACGCGGCAGGAGAAAAGCAGACTCAGAGACCTTTGAGGATAGAAAGTATGACCTGTCCACCAATGAAAGCGAACTAAAATTGAGTTATATCCCACAATCTAAACTAAAGCTCAGCCTTACAGCATCCGGTAGTTCAAAACACAATCAAAGTCTCTTGCAAGAAGAAGCTCGTCAAGGGTCGTTGACTTTTGAAGGGATATATCGACAGAGTGCCCGGCAAGCTCTCCGCTTGAGTTTTAAATATGCTAGTGTAACCTATTCCGGGATATCCGGAACTTCATTGGAGCTCATTATGCTGGATGGACTGAGGAATGGTAATAATTACCTTTGGGAATGCCAATGGGACAGGAGATTGTCCGGCAATGTCTATCTGAAATTAAATTACAACGGTAGAAAAACCGGTAGTTCAAAAATCGTACACACGGGAACGTTACAAATGAAAGCGCTCTTTTAACGCGTTTCTCCTTTTTAGAGTGTACCAATTCAAGCATTTGAAGAGACTCATTCTCTATAGACAAGCAGAGGAATATGTGTATGAAAAAACATTTGCTGGGAAAGGCTGTGATGAAAAACTCTTTCCCAAAGTCTCCTTCTGGGAATAAACATAGATAACCAATCTACTTCCATTGTTTTGATATATTCATTTAATCCCTTTTCGACAGAGGGATTGATGATGATGTCCATGGGAAAATCACCTACATCGACGAGGGTATGCTTTTTGTTTTGATTTAAATCCGGAAGAGTAGATCCTTTTTCGACATGAACGATCCTCAGCTCGGCTTTTAAGCGGGTAGCGATTTTATTTAAGGTTAATACGGGAAGAAAGGATTTGGGGTTTAGGTCAGTAGCATAGGCTATGCGACGAACTTTTTTGTATTCGGCTTTTTCCGGTATTGACAAAACGGGAATGGATGACTTAAGCATGGTATGTGTCGTAACACTTCCGAGCATATGTTCCATGATATTGTGTGCCCCTTTTGCACCCATGGCAATCAAATCAATACCATTGTTTTCTGCATAACAAACGATTTCTTGAGGGATAAACATACCAAATATTGCCATCGTCTTGCGCACCAATCCTTCCGGAAGATTTTTCGCCAAAGAATGCAATTGGTCTTCTGCCCCTTCTCGAATATTTTCGAGTATATTTTCCAGATTAATAAAATCAGCATCCCCTTGAAGAGGCGGGACTTTATAGATATGTATCAAATCTATGGAAGCTCCAAGATCTTGAGCCAATGGAACAAGATACTTAAGTGCCTTGTCGGCGGAAGCAGAAAAATCAGTAGGATATAGTATACGGATCATGACGAAGGAATTATGTGAGAACAACACTTTATATTAACAACAGAAAAGAAGGGTAAAAGGTTATAACACAGCATAGAAAAGCAAGGAATAGTAGTTAAACAAAACAACTAATTAACTGAAGTGCAAGCACCCGTACATGAAAACAAACCTCACGGTGAGTCTAAATGCTCACAGACCCACTTTGTGATAATCGGCCTCTAAGTAAAAATAATTCACCACAATGCTGTAACTAAATAAGTATAGACAGCGTCCTATCCTTGTTTGAATCATAAAACGTTAAGAACATGAAAATGATTAGTGTACTTTTCTTTATCTTGGCAAGCATTGTTAGCACGAGTGCTCAACTCAATGTTGAAGGAAGAGTCACGGATGAGTCCGGTAAAGGGATATTTTTTGCCACCTTGGCATTGTATGATAGAGTGGATAGTACCTTGGTTAGTACGGCGTCTTCTGATGAAAAAGGATATTTTACTATGAAAGCAATACCCCAAGGTGAATATTTTTTAGAGGCTACGATGTTAGGGTATGAAAAGGGTGTTGTCTCGGTACTACATCCGGTAACAGATGGCAAACCATATGATCTGATACTAAAAGAAAATGCACAAGTGCTCAAGACCGTAGAGGTTAAAAGCCGAAGGCCGATTTTGGAGCAAAAGGCAGATCGTCTAGTCGTCCATGTCTCTGAGAATATAACTAGCATCAATAGCAATCTGCTCGATGTTATGAAAAAAGTACCGGGTGTGATAGTTGCCGGAAATAAGATACGATTAGCCGGCGCCACAAACCTCACAATATTAATCAACGGGAAGACCACTAAATATATGGATATGGAGTCTCTGCTTCGGGATATGCCGGGGGACAATATCCAAAAGGTAGAGATTATACGACAGCCTGGAGCAGAATTTGATGCTTCAGGTACCGGACCTATTATCAATATTGTACTCAAGAAAAACAGTTTGTGGGGCACACATGGTTCGATACGAGGGGGTGTCGCCTATGGCGAAGCTTCCAGATGGAATACAGGAGTTCAACTCAGCAATCACCAGGGCCCATTGACGGTTAACGGTGGTCTGGGGTGGAGGAAAGGCGGTTATCGCGAGACCTTTTACCTCCACCGGAAGGTTAAGGGAGATGGATATGAGCAAATAACCTATGAACCTAATCAATCAGAAAGTTTTAGGGGAAACACATCTTTGGACTGGGATATTGATGATAAAAACAGGGTCGGAATCCAGAGTCGATACATCCGATATACGGCAAATAATGAGACGCGCTCTAGTACATCAATAGATTATAAAACGGATTCTTTACCGGATATTTTGGTGCAGACCCTCAAGCACGCACAAGTGGATTGGAATATGTTTTCAGCCAACCCGTATTACACGATTCAATGGGATACTACGGGTCATAAGATCGATTTGGATTTGAATTATATCCGGTATTGGAGCAGCCGAAACAGTACACTGACCAATAGAGAACAGAATTTTGAACTGGAGCTGCCGGGTCAAAGATACATTCAGCCGGGCAGTACACAAATCTATGTAGCTAAGATCGACTACACCTATCCGATATCCCCCCAGCTTACTTTGCAATCCGGTGTTAAATACAGTTTGGCAGATTTGGATAATGACCTCCAAGCCTATTACCAACGCAGAGGTGAGAAGGAATGGCTAAGTGATACTACCCAAAGCAACCATTACCTGTTTTCAGAATCTATAGGAGCCATTTACTCCAAGTTCACGTTTAAAGTAAAGCAATGGTATGGCACCTTGGGGTTGAGATATGAAGATAGTCGTTCAAAAGGTCGGAGTGTAGGTATAGATACGGTTTTAGAGCGTAAGATTCCCCGCGTATTTCCCAGTTTAAGTATAGGAAGGTCAATAGCGTGGGGATTGGAAGGAACACTGGCATATAGTTATCGCATCGAACGACCGTCATACTCTACACTTAATCCTTTTATTTTCAATTTAGATTCCTATACGTCTCAACGAGGAAATCCTACCTTAAGACCGGAATACACCAATAGCACTAAGTTTAGCTTGTCTTATCAGAAACAACCGTTTTTCAATGTGGAATACAAATCTACTCGAGATGCAATGGTCGAGGTATTGGAGCAAAACGATGAGCTAGGAACCCTGTTTAAGTCAACGGTAAATTTTGATAAAAAGAAAGAGATTAATTTGAGCTTATTTTTTCCTTTGTCGTTCATCCCCAAAACAGACGGATATGGGGGTATAATGGTCAATAATACCTCTTTTGATGCGCCTTACCTAGGACAAAAGTATGATGTCAACGTATGGAGCTATACCGGTTTTTTTCAAGCGAATATAGCCTTGCCTTATGATATAGTTACGGAGATAAACGGTTTTTATACGACGGGAGGATTGGAGAGTTTACTCATCATGGAGAATTTGTATGGGGTAGATATGGGAATAAGCCGCAAATTTTTAGATAACAAACTCAAAGTGAGTGCAGGGGTGGACAATTTAATCGTAAAATACTTTCATGGGGATGTGCAGTATAGCAATATAGATTTGGATGTAATATCCAGATGGGAGGCCCCGGTGTACAATGTTCAGGTGAGTTATAAATTTGGGAACCCTTATAGCCGGCAGAGGAAGATACATGAAAGTGGGGCAGCGGAAGAGTTGCGTAGAGCCGGCAACAAAAACTAAAATAGTTAGTGATATTAAAACATACAAGCTGAAAACATCGTTAGTGCTCTGAATGTGGTACATTTGCAGCCTCTTTACTAACGATCAAAAAGAATATGACACAGATATCAGATGTTAAAGCAGTAGATATGTTAGCGCAGTCTTATCAAGATATGCGCAAAGAAATCGCTAAGGTAATTGTAGGACAAGACCGGGTGGTAGAAGATGTATTGATTTCCCTTTTTGCCAATGGACACTCCTTATTAGTCGGGGTTCCCGGTTTGGCTAAGACTTTATTGGTCAGTACGATTGCAGAAGTATTGGATCTGGACTTTAAGCGTATTCAATTTACCCCGGACTTGATGCCGTCAGATATTACCGGATCGGAAATACTAGATGAAGCTCGAAAATTTATATTCAACAAAGGCCCCATTTTTGCTAATATTGTCCTCGCAGATGAGATAAACAGAACCCCTCCAAAAACACAGGCTGCATTGTTGGAATCCATGCAAGAGCGAAGTGTAACAGTAGCGGGCAAAGCCTATGAACTGCCCAAGCCCTTCTTTGTATTGGCTACACAGAACCCTATAGAACAAGAGGGGACCTACCCGTTACCGGAAGCACAGTTGGATAGGTTTATGTTTAATATAACCTTGGATTACCCGTCCTTAAGGGAGGAAATACAAATCGTAAAGGAGACTACCGGCAATAAAAAAGTCCAACTCCAACACATCTTAAGTGGTCAGCAGATATTAGAATATCAGACCTTGGTGCGAAAGATACCCGTTCCTGATAATGTTTTGACTTATGCGGTAAAGCTTGCCACCTCTACCCGCCCCAATACCGATAACGCTCCGGAAGCTGTCAATCAGTATTTGGGATGGGGCGCAGGTCCACGCGCATCCCAATATCTTATACTGGGAGCTAAATGTCGTGCCGCTGTTAATGGAAAATACTCTCCGGACATCGAAGATGTACAAGCCGTCGCCAATAACGTATTACGCCATAGAATCGTTCGCAATTATAAAGCAGAGGCCGAAGGTATTACCGAGGAGGATATTATTCGTCGGTTGCTTTAGAATACAGAGTAGAGTCAAGAGCGTATTGAACGGATTTCCCCTACAACATTCATTGTCGGTTTATGCAATCTTAAAATTAATCTGAAATATTAATTTATATTATAATTATACTTTAGAACAATATTGCTTATGTTATAATTATTTCACACGATAATTTTGTGCTATCCAAAGGCAAATACAATATAAATTTTGAGGTATTTTCTGGTTTAAAGAAGATATCACACACCAAAAGAGAACAAAAATGCATCTGTTAAGATAGAGAAAACTCGATTATAATACTAAAAGATAATGAGCCATATGGATAGGATTAGACCATTTCATACTATAGCAATATTATTGGGGGCATTCTTCCTGATGAGCTGTGATTCTGAGAAGCTCCATCCGAAGCCACAGGCCATGGGAGAGCCCAGCAGAATCACAGTGGTTACAGATCAATCCATATGGAAAGGAGCTGTCGGGGATACACTTAGAGCGCTTTTCGAAAGACCCTACCTCATCACACCTCAAGTAGAACCGCTTTTCGACTTGAGGTATTTTATGCCCATTTCAGTGCAGGGAGATGTGTATAAAAGGAGCCTAAGAACATATATTATCCCAGTCAATACATCCGATACAACCACACAGACCGCGCGACTTATTAGTAGATTAATAGATAAAAATATACTTTCTCGAGCTATTCGGGATACTTCAATTACCAATAGAATCTATAAAAACGTATGGGCCGGGGGGCAGGTTATCGTCGTTATTTTTGGCAAGAATCAACAGCAATTAGCCCAACGAATTAAAGGACAGTATGCATCCATAGTAAATCTGGTAAAACAACACGATAGCAAACTCATTGATAAAAGGGCTTTTGTCGAAGGCGAACATCCTAAACTGATGCGTTTGATCGATTCTCTATTCGGCTTAAAAATGCGCATTCCCAAAGGTTATTATATAGCCGTGAAGAAGAAAAATATTCTTTGGATTCGCAAAGAATACATGGAAATCAATATGAATATTATGATCTCCCGCTATCGTTATAAAGATGCTACTCAAGTATCTAAAGAAGGGATGATAAAGATGTTCAACGAACAGGGAAAACTAGTGACGACAGATACTCCCGGAGATCGGGTTATTATCGATGATCAACACTTTCCTGTCATCCTTTATACCAAGCGGATGGACGGGTATTATGTTGTAGAAATGCGGGGAATTTGGAATACATTGAAGGATTTTTTTGGTGGTCCTATGGTAGGGTTGGCTATCATTGACCCGAAGAAAGGAACGGTGTATTTCCTCAGTGGGTTTGTGTATGCGCCTTCCAAGAAAAAAAGGGATCTCATACAACAACTATACCATATACTTTCTACAGTGAAACTTTGAAGGAACATCGATTGAGTGGAGGAGTGGTTTACTTTTTGAGTTGTTCACTCGTCATACCATATCTACGCTCTCGATTTTGAAATTCTTTAATAACTTGTATGAAATGGTTGGCACCAAACTCCGGCCAAAAGATGGGGAGAAAGAATAACTCTGTGTAAGCGATTTGCCAGAGGAGAAAGTTGCTTATCCGGTGTTCTCCACTTGTTCTAATCAGGATTTCGGGGTCGGGAATGCCTTTTGTGGAAAGATAGTTTTCAAAGACTGCGTCATTAATTGCATCCGGGGTGAGAGTCCCCTCTAGCGTATCACGTGAGATATTTTGTACAGCCTGAGTTAATTCCCATCTTGCACTGTAGTTCAGTGCCAGGATAAGGGTCATTCTAGTATTATCTTTGGTTTTTTCGATGCCCTCCAACAGGGCTTTTCTGGTCTTTTCCGGTAAGCCATCCAAGTTGCCAATGGCTTGTAGTCGGATGTTGTTTTTATTGAGTGTTGTCACTTCTTGGTGAATGGTCTGTACTAGCAGGGACATCAACATATTCACTTCGTATTTGGGACGACGCCAATTTTCAGTAGAAAAGGCATAGAGTGTGAGGTATTTTATACCCAGTTCAGCAGCACATTCAGATACGGCTCTTACCGATTTAACTCCGTTTTTATGGCCAAACACTCGAGGTTTGCCTTGTTTTTTTGCCCATCTTCCATTGCCATCCATGATGATAGCGACATGTTGAGGCAGATCATCCAATCGAACGTCTGGGTATTTTAGTTGTATGTCATTTTGATGCATAGTGGCGTAAAATTACATCTTTTAATATAAAGGGGATAATAATAATCCCATAGATAGATCTATACTCCTCCCTTCCTTCCCATAGAAGAGACAAAAGCAACAAGATCTCTTTCCAACTAGACCATTAAACTACAGGACGACGAATAAAATTGTATTTTTTAGGGAGCAATATCTGTGTTATGGAAATATAATCTGTAGTTTTGTCGTCTATAGGCGAATACTCTTCCAAAAGCGCAATACCGATTTTCATGTTCATTAACCAATCAAACCTTAAGAGCTGATGAAATTCTATTTAAACTTCCTTTATGTGATATCCTTTGTCTTTGTTGTACTTTTTACTAATGGGGCATTTGCCCAGTGTCCTAACGGAGCGAATTACGGAGTAAATGCACAGGAGGATATTCTTTATGCCGTAGATACAGGGTATGACGGTAGAATTGATTCTTTGTTTTTAGATATTTATACGCCGGCAGGGGATGATAATGCGCTCAGACCTATGATAATTTGGATACATGGGGGAGGTTTTTTTAGAGGGAATAAAGACTCCTTTAGGGATATTTGTAAGGGTTTTGCTCAAGCCGGTTATGCTACTGCTACTATTTCATACCGACTTGGCTTTTTAAGTCCCGATATAGGCAATGCTTCTCCCCCGTTTTCATACGATGATAATGAACCCATTCGAGCGGGATACAGATCGATGCAGGATACCAAGTCTGCTATTCGATTTTTAAAAGCTCGTCACATGCAGGATTCTACCGACATAGATCATTTCTTTTTAGCGGGTGCAAGTGCCGGAGGAATAGCTGCTATGACCGCTGCAAATATCGTTCATTCGGAAGACAAGTATGCTGCTTGCAAACAGTTGGATGCTGTTAAAATAGCGGATACTACCTATCAAAGACCGGATTTGGGTCCTGTAGAGGGCAAGTCCAATATCAATGGTTACGATAGTAAAGTAGAGGGAGTAATTAGTATATTTGGTGGATTGATAAATTTGGATTTTTTAAGTTCCAGTTATCCTAAGCATTATTTCTTATACCATCAGACCTTGGACCCTATCGTTCCCTGTGAGACGCATAATGGGTATTGGTTACTGCCTTTGGTGAAGGACAATTACCCTACAATTAGTGGAGGGTGTTCTATTTCGGATTATTTTGATGTACATGGAACGGGGGATAAGGTAGTTATGCCCTTCATTGTAAATGGAGTGGAACATGGGGTACACGATATGGAAGCTCTTTTAGATAGTATTCATGTCTTTCTCAGAACGGTATTGTGTAGCCCTGTGATGTCTAATCGTGCGTTGTCCCATGCTCTATCCTTGCGAGTTTATCCGCAACCAGCCGGATCAGAAGTTAATATCGACCTGCCCGAAGGAATTGTTATGGAGTCAGGTTCCATATTTGATTTAAGTGGAAGAAAAATAGATGCAATAAGCGAGATGTTGATAAAGAAAGCGAATAATACGTTAAAAATAGATGTTTCAGATTTGGCTATTGGTCTTTATTTTATACATCTGAAGGATGTGGAGAACCGTACATATGTTTTGAAATGTAGGATTGCCCAATAAGGGGAAGGAGCCTTATTAAGCACATATTGGGATGGGAAAACGGATGCTCCAAGTCCCTTTAAATCTAACCAGAAAGAATGAACAAGGTTATTCTTTTTGGAAAAAGAAATACTTAGAATCGCTGTTCGTTAACTTATCTATAAGTAGAATGTAGGTTCCTCTTTCAAGTTTGTTTATCCGGATTTTGGATGGGAGGGTGGATGCTTTATGGGATTGCAAGAGGTGACCATAAAGATCCCAGATATAAAGATGAACTTCTTCCCCTGTTGGTCCCTCTATCATGAGATAAGAGGAGGAGGGATTGGGAAAAACACTAAAATCTCTGTTTAGCGTCGAGGAAAAGGCAGAGGTGGATAGAGAATATTCATATGCTCCTATATCTGCATGTTGTCCCTGTGGCCTAGGGGTGTTATCAAGATCATATTTAGGAGCAAATACATCATCAGCTTGATCAATACAGATACTGTTTTTAAGAAGGTGAACATCAAAAGTAGAGACATCCTTAAAATTGCGATGGTACTGTTCCCGGGTTTTGAACAGTTGATTATTGCCGGAGCGAGTGTTGTTGGCGTTTAAAGCGAGGGTGTTTGAAATATTGTTTTTGACAATGCAATCGGTGCTGGGTCTACCGTTTTTGTGAGATTCTATTTTAATCCAGCAGGGACCCGGTTTAACAAGAGGGGTGGGATCTAACACAGTATTGTTTATAATGGTACATCTCCGGGCGCCATATAGGGAAATTCCATGCCAGTGATCTACGATAACAACATTGTTTTCAATTACCCAATCGTTGTAAGGTCCATCAAAACAGCCGATGCCCTGAAGGGGACCGAGAAGGGGTTGATTAGGATCAGAGTAGTTGAGGATGGTATTCCCGGAGATAATATTCGAATCTACTTTCAGTCCCCCTGTGGTATAGGACTGTATGCCGTCATCGTGATTGTCATTGACTTTGTAACAATTGCGGATGAAGTTATGACGAAATTCCCCACGAGTAGTCAGGACTCGTATACCGTCCCCTGCAAAATTGGTAATGGTGTTATTAATAGCGCGAATATAGTATCCCGTAGCGGTAATTCCAAAATTGATATTTTTTACTTGGTTATTTTCTATTAAGATAGAATCTCCTCTGACTCGAATTCCGTTGCCCATGTATTTTAACCAATCCTCTGCTCGAGTCCATGGTTTTTCGGCAGAAAATACAGTCCCGTTTTTAAAAACGAGATTGGAGACCGGGCCATGCCAGTTGTGGGATTCAAAGAAGACGAGATTTTCCACCTTTTCCCGATAGGGTTCTCCGGAGACGGTCAATCCGTCCAAAACCCAGTTTTTACAGCCGATAAGATGGACTTCTTTAAGGATGGGAGTCTGACCTTCTTCAGCCATGATGGTGATATTGGAGGTGTTGACATATCCACGTAAAAAGAGGCTACCATGCAGGCCGGATCGAAGGATAATCGTATCCCCGGCTTGAATCGGTGCCCCTGAATTTTTGACTTGGAGTTGGGGATGTTTAGGGTTGTAGGGGAGGACATAACTATAGCTCTGAATATAAGGATGAGAGACGATGTATTCCAGTGTTTTCCAAGGATCTTCTCTCGTTCCATCAGCATTATTATCCCCGTGAATAGGATCGATATAAAAAGTATTAGAAGCACCTGAAACGATAAGTACAAGGTTAAAGAAGGAAAGGAAGAGAAGTCTTAAATACATATGGATATAATTTATGAAGGAAACAAGGCGGGGCAGATAAGTGATACAATAGCGCCTTAGTTTTTAACAGCATTACCTCGGGGAAGGAAGATAAACTGCGCACCGAGATTACTCAACACAAAGAGCGTAAACCAATCCTCCGGGTTTTTGTAAATACGTCGGAAATCATCGATTTTATCGGGTTTGATAATACCTTTTTTATAGAATTCTTCTAATGTGGATAGGTGAACATTCCATTTATTTTCAGAGCCTACCGAGGCATATACGGGCACGCCAATATCCAGTCCAGCTTCTTGATGGACCACAAAAATAGGATAACGGCTTACCTTACTTTTGAGCAATTCGTCGATAACGCGATTAAGCAAGGGTTTTAAAGCATCAAGTTCCTCTTGCAACCGAAAAAAACGCGAAGCGGTGCCCTCCATTTCTTTAGAAGCATCGTAATTGTAATTCATAGGACAAAGGTAGGTTTTTCTCCTTTAAAAAGAATTTATTATAATAGATATTAGTTTACATTATAATACCCTTTGCGATATTATATTCTCCTCCGAGTTAAAAATGTGAAAACAATAACTAAAAACGATAATTCAATCCAGCTTGAAGGCCATAACTATAAGGGATATATTTAGGATATGGTAAGGGATTGTAACGGGTGATTCCGGTCTTGTAAAATGCATTTAGGTCTGCGCTCCAATGCTTGGATAAACGAAGTAAAGTGCCTACACCAAATTTGACAGCGACGCCCAATTTATTTACTGTATAATATTTTTTAAACAGGTA
>JALSTN010000233.1 GCA_026983735.1 Saprospiraceae bacterium
CCCCTGTGCTTGCTTTTGCAAGTTAAGAAGTACAGCAAGTGCCTCATCGTACTGTTCTAGACGAATGAGTGCCTCGGCATATTTTACTAATGCGGCGTCCCCGTATCCCTTTTTATAAGCTTTTTGGTACCATTCGGCAGCTGCGGCAGGTTGCTTTATCTTACTGTATGAAGCTCCAGTAAAATACGCTAAAATGGCCTTGTCACTTCTTTTTTTTGTGCCCCGGTACTCTTGTTTAAACAGCGTCGCAGCCTTGGCGTATTGCTTGGCATAGTAGGCCTCTCTCCCCGTTTTTATGTTTACCCTTGGAGTACATTGCAGTAGGCCTATCATTAATAAGGTTAAGAATAGGTATGAAATGGTATTATGCAATCTACAATTCATCTCTGTTTAACAATTTAAACTTTCGGGCAAAATAGCATTTAATGGGTTACATTTAAAAGACATTTGCTTTATACAAAAGTGGCAGACATTTGAAGAAGCAGCTAATATACAACAATATAATAAACAATGCGTTTAGAATGTTCCCCGGGAATACTCATATAGCTTAAGATAATTATAAACTGTCCCAGCCTACAAGTATTCTTCTCCCAAATCATGTATCTGCCCCTTTAATGAAACGCTCGTCTTTTACGGATAATTTTTTGGTTGATTAAGTATGTTTAAAAAAATGCTCTATATCATTTTCTACGATAGGGTATCTTCATTTTTTCTCCATGAATACCAAGCTATACATTTTATTTACCTCTTCACTGTACTTCTACTTAGGGCGCATTTGGGCTCTAGGAGTATTAATCCACGTCGTCATGGTCTGATATTCCTCAGGGCCAATTACGGACATTTTTTGCCAAAATGCGCTCCCTCCACATTCATATATTCGTGTTGGATTCGTAAATGGTAAGCCGCTTTATAGGTTGTGATATGATACGCACAAAAGTATTAAGGACTGCTACAATGGTCGATGACACTCACCCACTACTAATATTTATCCTAAAAGAGGGAGGGCATTATGATGCCCTCCCTCTTAAATGTTGTAAGACGTTCTATTTATTGCTTTATAAATTTTCTGGAAAAGGTTTGTCTTTGATTAGAGGTGATTTGAAGGAAGTAGATGCCTGAGGAAAGCGTCCCAACGGATATACCTTTGGTTAAAAGATCCTCTCGAGACTTTACCATTTCATACAATACCTTACTACTAATATCTGATATAACTAGATGAAAGTTTTCTGATGTGCTTGGTAAATTCTGAAAATATAGCCTGTTCCTCACCGGATTGGGGTGGAGGAGGACTGTGGCAGATGAGAGGGGAGTGCGGGATGCAGTTCCTATGCTGTCTGTTACAAAGAACGCATCAATACCTGCCTCAACTACATGGCCGGGGTCATAATCGCCACAGACGATTTTTACCTTTATGTCCGAAAGGTCTCCTTGAAGAATATCCTTCACTACAACTCGATAGGGTACCCAACTTTCAGCAGGTGTTGTTTGACTTAATATTTGTACAGGTTGATTGCCTTGGACCAGGTAGATGAGCAAACTGTCGTTAGGGGGCGTTCCACCTCCTCCGAAGTTATTAAACCAATATTGCAAAGATATAACCGGAGCATGCATCTTGCTAAGATCCATTGAAGGACTTGTCAAAACAGTTGTCCCATCGTCAATGTCATCTTCTCCGATTTGAGTCCCATGATTTCCTGTTATATAGCAGCTTCTACCTATATCTCCTGTGACATCCTGCGTCGGACCACCTACGGCTACAGGTAGAGGGATGCCTCGTTCCCAGCCTCCTGTCTTTGCATTCGTTTGAACAATCCATTTTTGATCTGCTACGAAATCATCCTGGTAACCTTGGGACAATGGAATAGTTACTCCTTGGCTTGGATCGACATCTTTCATAACTTGATGCATGTAGCCCCATTTCCCACCAGCAATATCAAAACTTGCCCCCCCTGAGGCAATGATGTTTAGTGCGAATTCTC
>JALSTN010000234.1 GCA_026983735.1 Saprospiraceae bacterium
CCTCGCCTTATTCAATACTTCATAGTGCAATAATTTGTCGATCCAACCAATTGGAACAGCATCTGTAGAAGGTTTGAGATCCTCCATCGCATTAGGTTTATTTCTTGATTTTCAATAGAGGACGACGTTCATTGGCCAGCGTCCATAAAAGACAAAAAAGATATCGGACCCGGTTTCTATATACGACCCACTCAATCTTATCAGTAGTATCCGTCGGACGGTGATAATCACTATGCACTCCATTAAAAAAGAAAATGGAAGGTATACCGCGCTCAGCAAAGTTGTAATGGTCCGATCGAAAATAATACCGATTGGGGTCATCAGTGGCATTATAACGATAGTCTAATGTAAAATTGCAGTACTTGCGATTGACTTCTTCATTGATCGTATGCAAAGTCGGACTTATACGATCGCTACCTATAACAAAGATGTACTGTGAGTCCTGCTTGTAAGCATCCACCACTCGACCGATCATATCAACATTAATCTCAGCAATAGTGTTGTTCAAAGGATAAACAGGATGAGCAACATAGTATTTTGATCCGAGTAACCCAGCTTCCTCCCCATTCGTCCACATTAATAAAATGCTTCTCTCAGGTCGAAGTCCCTTTTTCTCCGCCTCTTTCAATGCTTGTGCTATAGCCAATAAAGCCATCGAACCTGACCCATTATCATCTGCACCATTATATATTCGATCGCCTAGATTATGAAGATGGTCGGGGTGCGCTGTGAGCACAACTAAACTATCCGCGACCCGGGTCCCTGGGAAAAAAGCTAATACATTATTGCCGGAATATCTTAACACCTCACGTTTTTGACGGATGTGTAACGGAATATCCAATCGCATACCCGCCAATTTATTAGGGCAGAATAGAGCAATAAGCCAGTGCCGTTTTTTCGTAGTAGATGTGAAAATTTTAGAGGCTGTCTTTTGAGACACATAAATATGATTTGGGATACCTACAGAAACCGGAGGAGTCCCCATTCTCAATGTATTACCTATATGAGAATTATCAGAATAAACCCGATCAGAAAGATTGGGATCTACTATAAAAACAAAGGAAGCTCCTCGTTTTCCTAATTCCTTTAGTGCTTCGGTATAATTGGGGATGCGTCCCTCTGAAGAAGGATGAGATGATGAAGATTCTAATACAACAGCCTGCCCATCAAATGCCTCACTTTCAAGTCTAAGGTGTACACTAGAATCCGGTATAGACTCAACCCTGACTACATCGGATATTATCGTGTCCAAAGCATGCGTCACTTCATCATATGAGCAATAAAAATCTCTCTTATGAAAAAATTGCTTTACAACCTTTCTGCCTTTCTCTTGTTTAAACTGAATTTTATCCCAAAATATTCGATGATATTCGATTTTTTGAAAATAGGAGTTTCCATTGCCGGGCAAAACACCCATGTTTTTAAGCTCCGATGCGATGTACTCAGTAGCTAATTGATTTTCCCGATAGTGAAATGCCCTCCCGTTAAAGGAATCCGAAGCGAAATACTCCAAATGATCTTTTAGGAAATGTATAGGAATAGAGGCTGCCATTTCATACAAAGAATCTTTAATTGGTATGAAATGGCCGGCCTTTGAAGTTATCCCAGATATATACTGCGCGCATACTCCTTGAAGCCATAAAAACATCAACAATAAGTGAAGTACTACACGAAACATGCAAGATTGAATTGATTAACTTTGAATCGGAATCTTTAGAACTCGTCGCAAATGACGTCCTCCTTCAAAAGGCGTAGAAATAAATACATCAAACATCTCTTGTGTTAATTCATAGGCAATAAACCGAGCAGGAATAGCAAGAACATTAGCATTATTGTGTCTTCGAGCTAAATCAACAAGTTCACAACTCCAACACAACGCCGCGCGAATTTTTTGGTGTTTATTGGCCGTCATTGCCACTCCATTCCCGCTTCCACACAGGACTACCCCAAATGTTGCCCGTTCCATTTC
>JALSTN010000235.1 GCA_026983735.1 Saprospiraceae bacterium
TTCAAAATATAATACTATGAAAAATCTATTAATCTCTTTTATCGTACTGCTAATTTCATCTACTGTTCTATCGGCACAGCTTAAGATTTCAGCTGAAGTAAGACCTAGATATGAAAACAGACATGGTTACAAATCCTTAGTAACCAAGGATACCAAAGCAGGTAGCTTTATCTCTCAACGTACACGACTTAATGTCAATTATGCGATGGACAAGATTCGGTTTGGGCTATCTCTTCAAAATATAAGAGTGTGGGGAGATGCAAGTACTTTGACACCTGTTGACAAGTATAATGCCTTCCATCAAGCTTGGGCAGAAGTTAGCTTGATGGACCATCTATCTCTTAAAATGGGACGTCAAGAAATCATATACGATGATCATCGTATTTTTGGTAACGTCGGATGGGCACAACAAGCTCGTAGCCACGATGCCGCTATATTCAAATACTCCATGGACAATAACCGGGTAGATATTGGCTTTGCTTTCAATTCGGACGGCCAAGTAAATACCCAAACGCCCTACAGTGGAATCGCCGGATATAAAAACTTCCAATATCTGTGGTATCATGGCAAATTTGCAGGATTAGGCTTGAGTATCTTAGCCTTGAATACCGGAAATGAATATACCAAAGATGGCGATCTGAAGGTAGATTATATGCAGACTGTCGGCCCGAGAATAACCTATAAGATGGGAGCTCTTAAAGCCAATGCGGCGGCCTACTTTCAAACCGGAAAAAAGACAGATCAAGACGTAAAAGCACTCTACTATTCGGTTAATGCTGCCTATAAACTGATGGGAACATTCTCCATCGGAGCTGGTATGGAATACCTCTCCGGCAAAGCTTCTAACGATACCGAAGCGGGTTTTAAATCCTTTGCCCCCCTCTTTGGAACAAACCATAAATTTAATGGTTGGATGGACTATTTTTATGTCGGCAATCACTTCAATAATGTGGGGCTTCTAGATATCAACTTCCCCATCATCTACTCTAAGAATAAACTCTCTGTAAAGGCTATTCCTCATTTGTTTTCTGCCGCCGCTGATGTCTATAACCAAGGTACTCAGCTGAATAAAAAACTGGGTACGGAAATCGATTTTAACTTAGGGTATAAACTCGCCAAAGGGGTTTCCCTCAATGCCGGTTATTCGGTAATGCTTGCTACAGAGACAATGGAATACCTCAAAGGGGGAAGCAAAGATGCTAACAACACCTGGGCTTGGGTCATGTTTACCATCAAACCTTCCTTGTTCAATGGTATGAAATGAACATGAATTTTATTTATTAGAAATTTTTAACGCTATAAAAAAAGTGCTATCGCAAGCAATTCAGGATCTGAGCACGAGATAACAAAATAATTTTCTGAATCCAAAAACAACAAAAAGACCGAGGCCTGTTGGCGTCGGTCTTTTTGTTTGAATACCTAATTCAATCTGGGGATATACCTATTTCCAACACATTGAACTTGATACTAACGCTACCTACCGAATCGCTTACTCCCGCTGTTTAAACAGGGTTTTGGCCTGATTTACACTGCTTGCGACTAGCATTTTGTGAGCTCCTTCAATTGGTTATAAATTAGTTCCGCTGAAGTATCCCAGTCAAATTTCTGCCGCTGAATTCTTCCTTTGTCTATGAGATTTTGCCTTAGGACGACATCCTTAGAGAGGAGCAACATGGCGTCGGAGATAGCCCTAATATCGGTAGGTGAAACCTTTATGGACGCTTCACCGGTCACCTCCGGCATAGAGGAAATATTAGAGGTAATAATCGGCACATCACTATTCATGGCCTCCAATAGAGGAACACCAAACCCTTCGAAAAGCGACATGTACAACAGCGCAAAAGCACTTCCCGTCACTTCAGCCAGAGCTTGCAGATCCAGATATCCTGTAAATATCACTTCAGACCGGTACTGCATACGTTCGTAGATTTGCTCGAGGTTCGATGTCATCCATGCTCTGCGTCCAACGATGACAAATCTCCGAATGCTTCCCCCTCTTTCCCTATATAATTCATATGCCTGTAGCATCCTACCCACGTTTTTTCTAGGGTGCAATGCTCCGACAAACAAAAAGTAAGGATGCCCCTCCGAATAACGCTTTCTCGTCTCAATTATCTCCTCTGAAGCCAGTGGCTTGAACTGCGGACGACAGCCGTTATAAGCGACAAATAACCGCTCCCGGGTTATATCATAATGCCCCAATACATCCATCCTTGTTGCCTCAGATACACAGCCTATGCGATGTGCCTTTTGTAGGTATTTTGGTATGAAATGGTGATAGAACCGCTGCACGAGGAAAGACGTGTGTTCTGAAAAATGCTTGTAAGCCAAATCATGCAGAATCATAACCTCAGGCACTTTGGAACGCAGAGAAGTATATCCATCCGGGGATAAAAATACATCGATATTTTGTTTTTTAATGGCCCGAGGTAACGTCCATTCATACCAAACCCACCATAACAACGGGTGCCGGGCTGGAGGCGAAACGACGACCCCTTTTACCTGGTTGCCATAAATAAAGGATTGTGAAAAAGGTCTGTCAAAAAATAAAACAAATTGATCTTCAGGATGTGATTGTACGAGTCGCTTTACTATTTCATGGCTGAACAGTCCGATTCCCTCAAGCTTACCTTCGATAAGAAATCTCGCGTTAACTCCTATTTTCATCTATCTGATATTTTCAACTAAATGTATTACAAAATTTCTACTTCTATCGAATTGATTCGCTTTCACATGAATTATTTTAATCCTTATTTATAACCATAGTTAGGATGGACAAAATTCATCCAAGATTTATAACCTATGACTTTTTCCAATCGAAAGAATTGAATAATTGTGCCATATCTTCCTTAATAAAGTCATAAATAGGAGCTAATGAATCAGTCTTAATCTTGGCTTTAACGTACAGTGAACCTCGGATATAATGCGAGATGGAGTCCGTCAAATAAAACTGCAAAGGCGAGGCCGCAGGGCCTTCTATTTCAAAAATCCTACCATAGACACCATTGGGTTTGGCGAGTACTCTTTCGTCTATATAATTGGCCTTGCTAGTGTGTTTCCCAGCCATTTTAAAAGCATCATTGATGTATTTGAACAAGTCTTTTTCGGAACGTACATCGTAATAGCTGAAGTGAATCCTAGCGTTAAAATCCGGATAAAAAACATTAAACCAACATGGGTTGGGCGCTTTTTCTTTAAAAAAGTCGGGGTCTTTTTCAATACGAGCATACGCAGGAATCTCAAAACGAAATGGACAATCCGGTAATTCTGCTATGCGATAACCTCCTTTCTTAGGAAAGTAAATACGAGGGAATGCCCTAGGCTTGGGAATCGGGGCTTGTTCTTCACCGCAGGAGCTCAATAACAGTAGAAAAACCCACAGGATGACAAGGCTTTTTCTGCCTGAAAGGATACAAGGGAAAATGGCTATCATCTAAACTGCTTTTCGTGTAAAAATACTTGGACACAAAATAATATTATTTCTCTTCGTAGTTATACATCGGGACTTCAGAACAAGCAGCAAAACAAAGTTTTGCATCCAATATATTCGATGGTAGAATTTATTCTGCTTCACTTTATACCGGATTAATCAGTATCTATTTAGCGCATACCTGGGTTTGCGCATCTCGAATATGGATATCTGCTTCTTATGGCCAATACAATCCTTCGGGTATCGTACTGAATTACTGCTTCAACGTCTGGTGAACATGGTGGAGTATATCCCGCACTTCTTTCATATCTTTTCCTTGCGCGTATACGCGGAGGACGGGTTCGGTTCCGGAAGGACGGATCATCACCCATTGGCCATCATCAAAATAGAATTTGAATCCATCTACGGTCTCTAGTTTTGTTACCGAGTAAGGACCAAATCTCGCATAAGGATTGTTTTTACAGGTATCGATAATAGCTTGCTTTGTCCTTTCATCAATATGCAGGTCATCTCTATCATAATCGAAGGGGCCAACAATTTCATACACCTCCTGAATTAGTTCCGTCATTTTCTTTCCGGTTCGAGCCATAAATTCGAGTAGAATCAATCCATTCCAGACCCCATCGCGTTCGGGGATATGTCCTTTGACAGCTAATCCTCCGGATTCTTCCCCTGCCACGATGACATCTTCTTTAATCATGATTTTGGCAATGTGCTTGAAGCCGATCGGGGTCACTTGAAATTCGAAGCCAAAATGCTCCGCCATCTTTTGCATTTTCTCTGTTACGGAGAAGGTGACGACGACTTTTCCGGTCATTCCTTTATACTTCGCCAAATAATAGAGGAGCAAAAGCAAAATGCGGTGGCTATCAACAAAATTGCCCTGTTCATCGTACGCTCCGATTCGATCTGCATCACCGTCATTGGCCAATCCAAATTGAATATCCTCCCTCATAGCGATAAGGTTAGACAATTCCCCTAAATTCCGATGAATCGGCTCGGGAGCCTGCCCCTTGAAAGAGGGATTGTAATCACAGTGCAATAATTCTGCATTCGGGAGGATGCGGGGGACAATGCGTTGGCCGGCACCATACATGGCATCATAAGCTACTTTTACTCCCGACCGGTGAATAAGTTCCAAATCGAAGTTTTGTCGAACATGGTCTAGATACATCTCTTCTAAGTCCACTACTTCTACAAGGCCGGATTGCTTCAAGGCATCGAGGGTATCCAACTCCAATCGAGGGGCGTCCTTTATACCCGATTCGATGGCTGCTATATCTTCCGGAACAGTCGGTCCTCCGTAAGAGGATTTGAGTTTAAATCCATTGTAGGAGGGAGGATTGTGGCTGGCAGTAATCACAATACCCATATCTGCACGAAGCAGTTTTGCTCCCAGTGACACCATAGGAGTAGAAACAAAATCAGGAGCGACGAAGCTTTTAATACCTAGTGCGCCCATCACTAAAGCGGTTCTATCGGCAAACATCTTACCGGCAAAACGACAATCATATCCGATCACAACAGAGGACATCCCTTTACTCTTCATCCAATGGGCTGTAGCTTCAGCTACACGTTGGACATTATCCGTGGTGTATTCTCTGGCGATAATTGCCCGCCATCCATCTGTACCAAATTTTATTTTCACTGCCATATCTCTATTTTTGCCGCAAACTTACGCATAAGTTTTGTGGATAACGTACAAAATACGTCTAGAGTGCAGCTTGTAGATCTTCAACCTTTAAATCCGGAGGTATTTCCTTTCAGATCGAGTGTTTATCCTAGAGCATCGGGTAGATAGTTGGTCCTCCGGTAGAACTTATCGAGGAGGACTACCATTTCATACCGGAGATAGAGAAATAATGTATTTTTGTGGCAAAATCAGGACAGATGGGTCGTAAAAACAAACTTGGGAGATTCTCCGATTTAATGAGCTATCCCAATGTGTATGAAAATTTTGATACGCACAATCCACATTTAATAGGTCAGAACAATGAACCGGTCGAGTTGAAAGGGGAGTGGGCGAAAAAACACTTTGGGAATACGCATCCCATCACCTTGGAATTGGCGTGTGGAAGGGGGGAATACACCGTTGCGCTCGCTAAGAGATATCCGGAGCGCAATTTTATAGGGGTAGATATCAAAGGCGCTAGAATATGGAAAGGGGCAACCTATGCCTTGGAAGAAAACCTCAAAAATGTAGCGTTTTTACGCACGCGAATAGAATTTATAGAAAAATTTTTTGCTTCGGGAGAAATTAGTAATATGTGGATTACTTTTCCAGACCCCTTTCCTCGTAAAAGCAAAGCCAATCGCCGATTGACGGGAGACATGTTTTTGGAGAAATACAAAGCCTTTTTGCCCATCGGAGGGCGTATTCATTTAAAAACAGATGCGGATACTCTTTATGAGTTTACCTTGGAAGTGCTGGGCTCCAGGTCTGATTATAAGAGCGTAACCGATTCTTCAGATATATATGCCGGGGACCTCCCACATCCGGATTTGGATATTCAGACCTATTATGAAGGCAGACATCTGGAAGCCGGGAAAAAGATAAAATACGTGCAAATAGAGCGTATAAATTAACGGATTATCTCTAAAAAACCTCCTTTATCAAGAAAGGAGAAAATCGATGCCTTCTCGAGTAAAAACAGGGGTTTGGCTTTGTCCGATGATATCATCACTGAGTTTTTGCTTACGCTGTTGGAGTTGGATAATTTTTTCCTCTAAGGTGTCTTTAGTGACAAATTTGAGGGCGATCACATGTTTTTTCTGGCCGATACGATGTGCCCGGGCAATAGCTTGTTGCTCTTTGGCCGGATTCCACCAAGGGTCTAAAAGAAATACGTATTCTGCAGCTGTCAAATTAAGTCCGGTGCCTCCGGCTCCAAGTGTGATGAGAAAAGCATTATGGCCGGGTTGTTTTTCGAATCTATCAATTTCCCTTTGGCGTTGAGAAGCGCTCAAAGCACCAGTGAGGAGAGAATACGCTTGTCCCAAGTCAGCAAATTGTTGTCGAAAGAGTTCAAGATGCTTGACAAATGTACTAAAAAATAGTGCTTTATGGCCGGACTTCCTGACAATATCCCACTGCTCTAATACATTTGTAAATTTTCCACTCCCTCCAGTATAATCAGGAAAAATAAGTTGAGGGTGATTAGCTATTTGTCGGAGGCGAGTGAGGGTTTGCAGAATAATCAAGTTAGAGGACTGAGGTGTAATATCCACATTACCGAGGATTTGATTACGAGCGATGGACTTTTCTTTTTCATATATACTTCTCTGCTCTTTGGTCATCTCAGTATAAACGACTTTAGTAGTAAGGGGGGGAAGGTCCTTAGCGACTTCTTCTTTCGTTCTCCGAAGCAGGTAGGGACGAATTAATTTACGAAGTTGTTGTCTTTTATCGTCTGATTCTTCTCTTTGGATAGGGTGGATAAAATTCTTTTTAAAAAAGGAGTAAGAGCCAAGGAGGTGGGGGTTGATGAATTGCATTTGAGACCACAAATCATCGAGAGCATTTTCGATAGGAGTGCCGGATAGAGAGATTTTATGATGAGCGGGCAATGCAGCGAGGGATTTAAAGACTTTACTATTGCGATTTTTAATATATTGGCTTTCATCGAGTACGATGTATTCCCAGGTAAGTTGGCGAAGGAGTTTTTCGTCACGCAAAGCGGTCTGATAAGTTGTAATGGTGATATCGAAATCGGACAGCGGACGAATATATTTGTATCTCTTTGCTCCGATATGGCGATATACAAGAAGGGAAGGGGCAAATTTTTTCAACTCCGATTGCCAATTAAAAGCCAGAGAGGCGGGTACGACGATTAAGGCATGAAGCCTGGCTAAGGGTACTTCATAATTCTCAAAAAGACTGAGTTGGCCGGAGGGAGGAAGCGCATCCACAGGAGCATTTTTCTTTTTTATCTCCAATGCATGGAGTAATACAGCGATCGTCTGTAGGGTTTTACCTAATCCCATATCATCTGCCAAACAGGCACCCAAACCATTTTCATACAAATGAGTAAGCCAATGTACCCCCTCCCTTTGGTAAGGTCTAAGGGTAGCCTTTAGGTGCTGTGAGATGCTCAAAGGCGCAATTTCTTTGATGATATTTTTCTTCATCTGTGGGGCATCCTCCTCCAGTGATTCCAAAACGGTGAATTGGTTATGCATTAATCGAAGTTTATCTCCAACAGGAACGGCTAACTCCAAAACTTCTCTATACTTAGTCATCCACTCCTCCGGTATAATAAAGTATTGACCATCGGGCAAACGGAAGAGCGGGTCATCATTTTTAATATTATTTCGCAGAGCTTTAAACGGAAATTCAATAGAACCAATTACCACAACAGCATCAATATCCAACCAATCTACTACGCGCTTAACCTCCCATTTTAACAGGGGACGATGCCAGTTGACCGGAGTATTATGTATGAAAGGTATTTCAAGTGTGATACCGATTTTTTCAAGTTCCGGCTTGAGTTCAGAAAGTTTGTACAAAAACTCTCTCTCCGCTCCACCCAACTTCCAAAGGGTTTTATCAGGACAGGTAAACCCTAGGGACATCAGATCCTCAACGTATAGTTTTTCATGGTCGGGATCGCGTATTATTTGAAGCATATGAAGGCGATCTTCATTTTGAAAAATATGTGTTCTGACCAAGTTTCTATCATTCCATGAAAATCTCGTCCCCCTATAACTCATATAGAGACCCACTCTCCAATCTTTAGAAAAAATATCGATGATAGGAGTGAGATAAACAGCATCCGGAGTATTGATTTTCTCCAGCTCAAAGCCCCGAAGGTCGATCTCTACCAGATTGGCAATTCTCCCTATGAATTTTTTAAAATAATCCTCTATATGCCTTTCCGGTATAAGAACTACATCTTTCGATAGAAAGGGTTTAACCATATTTGCATTGCAGTGCAGGATAGGGTGCAATACCTTGTCCAGGAGTATCCAGCCCGGTATATTGCATATGGGAAGAACCGTGTGATCCCGGATAGTAAGGAGTTTTTCGTTCAGAGCTAATCGAAATTTATACTTAATCTCAGATCTCTCCTTTGAAAATATGAGTTTAGCAGATAAAGGAGCTCCATTGGGCCTAATGAGCGCATTAAACGCCAAGGTTTGACGTTGCAATTCGAAACTCAATAAAAAATGGTGTTCCTGTATCTTCCTTAGAAAAAGATTCATCTGACTATCTACAAATGACCGAATGGCTTTAGCTTTGATCGGGTCTTCAAGTAATTTTTGCAAAGGGTGGTTGTTTCTTTTCCCTTTGGAAAAACGCGCTGCTAAATGAATCGGTTGTAACTTCTGAAGGATAACGAATAGTGCCTCATAATGGGGATTGGGGGCAATATCCAAATCGGAAAGGCTAGAAAAAATTGCTTTTTGCTTCATGTAAGTAGGGATGCCTTTCTTGTCGCACTTGACGATAAATGCATTGGGTAAATACAAACCTGTTTTTAAGAATGGAGCAATATCAAAAACGATTACATAGTCTGAAGCCTTAAAAACACTGTGCTGCATATCGGATATGACTTACGAATTAATTCGGTTATTGGATCATTCGTCTCGACGGTGAAGAGGGGGTAATGTATTTTATAATCACAAAAAATAACACCCTACCATCCTAGGTCTAATGGATAAATTGGGCTCAACCATAGAATAGTAGCCCCACCCGAAGTATTACTTTTTAATATGACTGGCAATAATACGTTTTACCTCTTCGACATTCATATCTACCAATTCTGCTATCAACTCGATGGAGAGCCCAGAGTCATG
>JALSTN010000236.1 GCA_026983735.1 Saprospiraceae bacterium
TGACTTTCCACGGACCGAAGATATCTCTTGAAGCGTAGATGATATCCCAGTAATTGGACCATTTGAGCTTGCCATTGGGAACATCCGTTCTATGTTGGAAAAATACCTCTTCTGATACAGCATCTAAGCCGATGCCTATCATGTCTACTCCTAAGTCTTTATATTCTTGCAATCGTGCCCTATTGAGTATAGGTGGGGCCGCCAATATAGATAACGGAGTATCTACATAACGATTGATCATTTTGGTAATTGCAAGGGTATCGGCATGGGAACGCGCATGGGTTACTTGCGAAATACACAATCTCGTCAATTTATTCTTCATCTCACCCATCCGAATAGCCAGTTGCTCCATATTGACCAACGGCCATTCTACACGTATGAAAGATTTTTCTTCGTAATCGCCGGGACGTGTTCTTGCTAGACCACAGTACCCACAATCTGAAAGACATCCCTCTTCATAATTGAGCAGTAGGTTAATACCGCCAAAATCAAATTCGCGGGCAAATCTCCCACTTCTCATCTGTAAGGCCATTGCACTGGCAGCACTAATTCGCACGTAGTCCGGACTCAATTTCTGTTCCTCGACCAGATGCGATTCATTGATTACTTCTAAAGGTACCTTCATACAATCTTTAATTTATATCAGTTCAGAGGATGACCTCGTCTCCGATGGGTTGATCAATATACTTTGCAGCCATTTTATCCGCTCTAGGTCTCCACGAAAAATCTCCTTTCCACTTCCCCTTTTTATAATCCAAATACACCCAATCCGGAATTAATGCCCGGCGCTTAACCACCGAAAAATCAATTAACGTCGGACTATTTGTCCCGATAAGGTCATGAATATTGCACGCTTTTGATTGGACGGGTCTGAAATAAACATGCAAGCTATCTCGTATGCAAAAAACCTCTCTTTCCGGAGGAGTATCGAACGAGACTATCATCTTTTTAACCAGACAACTAAAATACAGCTCCAAACCAATATAAACCGGTGAAGAGGCTCGTCCCAACTGCCTAAGGGCCGATTTAGACAACTCAAACAATACCGGTTTATGCTCTATATGCGATACGAACTCAACTGCCATGATACTCCCTTTTATGCTTCGGATAATAACAAGAACCATCGTAGTGATAATCCAATACGGTCTTTGCCTTCCGGGCTGCCAATAATATAGCATGCGCCAAGTCTTCTTGGGAAATGGCGATATCATCCTCCTTATAATCTGTATAGGCTGTGTCGATGGTCTGGTGTATGAACTCAGCATCCAATGGCGCCCACTTTAGCCTGGCCTCAATCGTGCGAAACAAATCTACCTGCCCTATAAAATCTCCCGTTATCAACACAGATTTGATCGTTTCCCCTTTAAGCCCGATATAAGTTCGCAGTAGTCCGCCTACTGTCTTGTGCAAACTCATACCCGTCATATCTTCCTGAGGAGAATGTTGGAGGAGCCAATCCACATTCTTATATCTATCCAACTCCAACTGATGGATCTGCTTCTTTTCCGATACACTAATCCCCTTTTCTTCGTAGAAAACATCAAATGCATCAGCAAACGCTTCTTTGATAATTTGTTTTATTTCGGCCATTTCATACCTCCTATCCGCCTCCCTTCGCACGGTGGTCATCCGTTGGTTGACAGAGAAGATTTTCTTGCGATCATCGTATTTTTGAATGGGTATTTTAAGAACTTCTAACATCGAGAGTACATCCAAATCTACTAATAAACTGGTATGAAATTGCACACTGCCGGCCACATCTATATGCACACCTAATCCTGCTATTTTCTTGCCTCCTACTTCCAAGTCGTTTTTGGATTTGAATCCCGCTGTGATGCCCATCTTCTTAAGTGCCGAAAGGACAGGCCGGGCAAATAAATGATAAAGTGTTCTCGTGGTATGAAATGGTAGAATATGTGCAGGAATAGTCAAACACAATCCAAGTTGGTCCCTTCCCATTATAATCGCTCCTCCTCCTGTCAAACGGCGACCTACTCCATACCCCAAAGCCTTACATCTATCTATGTCGATCTCTGCCTGCAGGTTTTGAAAACGACCACAAAGAGCACTGTAATCCGCATAATTATACAATCTGAGATTTGCTTCAAAAGGATATTCCTCGCGAACGACATTATGCATCAAAAACTCGTCAACCGCCAATCCATAAGAGGCGCTGACATCCCGCTCGTCGATATATCTCCATTTTTTTTGCAAATCTACAGCATTTAATCCTTAAAAAAATCACTCTACACCACAGGAACACGCATTTTCAAAAAACGTCGGTTGGAGTCCAAATTCAGAAGCATACTCCACTACGCCGGTTGCGGGATAAGCGATCCCGTTAAGCCCGGATCGTATGGCCGCAAAATCCACCGCCTTCTTATAAGCTCCCCCGGGACGTGCACATCCCAATAGAATCTTTGTTGTGGGCATCTTATGTCTTGCGTAGGAGAAAAAGGTTTCCACCTCTCCAACAGGTGGTGGCTCGACCCCCCACATCTTGGTACCTTGAAGAGGAGTAAGAATGACAAGTATGAGAGCGTGGGTCTTGTATTTACTTATCATTTCCAATGCGACATCCTCTCCACGCATCTGACCATAATGTAACCCTAGGATAATATGAGGCCGAGTGCTCAGTTCATATTTATCCAACAGATATAAGCTTTGGTCAAAATCTTCCACTGTCTTATCCAAATGATAGACTTCTTTAATCGTCGCATTATCTCCGATGATATCAAGCGCAACACCATCTACTCCCGCTTCTTTTAGTCCTCTAACCATATCCTCACTAACCAAACCGGTATGCATAATTATCTTCATCCCCAACTCTCCTTTGATCCGCTTTATCTCTTCGATGTGTTTTAGAAACGGCACCTGGCCGTTCTTCATAGAACCGCCGCTTATCAACAAGGCTTCTGTCCCCCTAGACTGTAAGGTCTTTGCCATTTCATACAATCCCCTTTTTTGATCCAGTGGAATCATCGGCTCCAGAATCTTTTTATCACAGTGATCACAATCCAATGCGCACCCTGCTCCCGTTAGGCTTATAGGAAGAAAAGCATTGGGGTTTACGGGAGTAAATTCCGGTATCTCGTAATGCTTCAAGCCCGGAGCAAAAAACCTTATGGTCGACCCAAAATGCTTCTTCAACAGATCAACTTCATCGGTATGAGCCCTATTTTTTACGGTCGTGCTATCCATCCTTTATCTTCAAATTTACGGATTTCAGAAAGTACCCATTTTTCAATGTTCTCTTCCCCAAATATTAAATTCTGTTTTTCCTGATCAAAATTTGTCGCTTGAACCTCTATCAGCCAACCTTCTCCATAAGGGTCAGTATTCATCAATCTCGGATTCTGAATAACCTGTTCATTGATGACAATGATTTCACCGGAAATGGGCATCACTAACTGTGCAACATGCTTTTCTGCTTCCACAGATCCAAAGGCATGTCCCTGCGGTAAAACACCTTTACCCTTGTCGAGCAGGATGGCTACAAATGCTCCGCTGGTCTCTTGAAGTAACGGGTTAAAACCGATGCGAACAAACCCCTGATTAGGACTCAGCCAAAAATGATGCTCGGGTTCATAATACAAATCCGTGTCGATGAGATAATTACCTATTTGTTTCATAAAAAAACTGTTATTTGTATCTACAATATACCTTAAAGTGCCATAGATTCAGCGAGTAACTCTGCGATATCTTTGACCAAAAGCTTGCCTTCATTTCCTGTTGATTTGACAGCATCCTCAAAACGGGAAACCTCGTATGGACAACAGACGACCAATATATCAGCGCCTGTCTCTACTGCTTCCCTTACTCGATTTTCTGAAAGACGCTCATTGATGTGATCGGACATAAATCCATCTAACCACATACCGCCGCCACCACCACCACAGCAATAGCTCTGCTGTTTGCAACGACCCATTTCAGTCAATTGAAGACCCGGGATAGCTTCGATAAGTCGTCGGGGAGCTTCGAATTCCCCGTTGTGTCGACCCAAGTAACAAGGGTCGTGAAAGGTCACTTTATAATCTAGTGATTTAGAAAACTGCATTTTATCAATTAGTGGTGCGAGATAGGTCGTATAGTGAATCACTTTTGACTTGCTTCCCATCTTGGGATACTCGTGTCGCATGGCATTAAGCGCATGAGGATCCATTGTCATTACGGTCTTTGCCTTGTACTTACGGAAAAGAGCGATATTGTGTTCTGCAAACTCTTCAAACAATCCCGTCTCACCTGCCAGACGCTGAGAATCACATGAACATTTCTCTTCTGTACCCAATATCCCATAATCTACGTCCAAAGCATTGAGGACTTTGGCAAGGGCAGCGGCAGCATCTTTCCCCCTATTGTGATAAGCGGGATAGCACTCCACAAACCATAAAATATCCACCGGACGTTTGATCTCTTTCATAATAGGGACATCTACTTCGCGTTCTTTAACCCAGTCCGCTCTTTTACGCTGAGACTCACCCATTGGATTGCCGTATTCGAAAGTCTTCTCAAATACTTCCTGAAGTTCATCTGGCACATTGCCCTCTAATACAGACTCCTCCCGAATAGCCGGCATTATTTTAATCATATCAACCTCCTTTGGGCATACTCTTAGACAATTCATACAAGTGGTACACTTCCACAAATCATCATTGGTAAAAAGGTCTATGCCCTGCTGCAACTTTCTAAAGATCTTACGCGGTCCGTATTCGCCTCCAGCTTGATTTACCGGACAAACAGGGATACATTGTGTGCATTGATAACACCATCCCATCGATTCGGCACCTGCTATAGAGGTCACTTTATCCATTGCCTCAGTATCATAGTCAAAAATGACCCGCTGCTCAAACATCCGATTCCATTGGGGACCTAATTCAATCCCTTCAACGGTTACTTTTTCTAGTTCGATGATTTGTTTTTTATCTATTGGCATAATTATGTTTTTTCAATATTAATAATTACTGATCTTCTACTACTTCAGATAATAAATTCTTCTCTGATATACGATACAATCCCAATATTCTTCTTGAAAATTCGACGACTCCCGGCATAACATTATTGAATTCCTTGGTCATTCGCATCTTCAGAACGGTATAAGCATAAATCACATATACACAACTCAAAAACACATTTGTACCAAATAATCTATCGCTGATAAACCTATATCCACCTACTTCCGACATCGAATGAACAAATGCTACTGCTCGCCCTACCTTCATATATATCTCCCCTAAATTATCTCCTTTAAGATCGAAATCCTCTGTAACCACCAATGGCAACGCCCCCGTCTTCAACTTTGGGTTCCACATCCAACGCGTCCATAACCAGTATTTATCCGGCATATTGAAGTGGAGTAGTTCCGAAGCAAGATCCGCTCTCATGTACTTATCCTTCAATTTTACTTTCGTGCAAAAAGTCTGAAATCGTATTTCAATCATCTTCCGACCGTAAAGCAATTCTCTAACCGCTTCTTTAAAAGGCATAAGACCTAAAGTATTAATAATCTCCTTCGACTTCCTTTTTATAGAAAAAATCAAATTTAGGAGTACCAAAATTTCCTCTTCCGTAGCATGTGGCAAATATTCCTCTTGAAGTACTTTTTGGAAATACGCACTTTTTACCTCCATATCGTCTGCCATCTGGATGAGGTATTTGTGCGCTACCCGATCCAAGGTTTCTGCCATGAATTCCTTTACCGTGTCGAGATCGATGAGTTGGCTCATGCTATTATCAGCTTATTCTTTGCAATTTAAAAAATTAGGCAGTAACCGCCAGCGAGCGAATCGCCGACAATGCCTTCATGGCAGCTAATCCACCTGTAGAAACAGAATCTTCAAGATCGGCAGGGCCTGTCGTAGCACCAACTGCATATACACCCGGCACATTCGTACTCACCGTATCCAAACACCCTCCGGTAGTCTCTATAAATCCATATTTATTTTTATTCAACCCAAAGATTTCCGCCATTTGCTGTGTTCCTTCTGAAGGCTCCATCCCTACAGCAAGAATGACCATATCCATCTCTACTTCCATCGGACGTCTTAGTGTTGTATCCTCTCCTTTTACGAGAACCTTATCTCCTTTTTTAACAATTTCAGTCGCCATACCTTTGATGTAATTGACTTTGTATTTTTCCTGAGCCGGCCAATAAATTTCATTCTCCCAATATCCATACATCCGCATGTCTATATAGAAGATATAAATTTTACAATCAGGAAGTAACTTCTTAATCTCAATAGATTGTTTAGAAGAGATACCACAGCACACTTTGGAGCAATACTCATTGCCCAATCTCCTATCTCTTGACCCTACGCACTGGATAAAACAGAGACGTTTGGGTTCTTCACCATTGGAAGGACGTACAAACTTATGCTCACTGAGCATCTTTTCTGCATCTGTCAGAGTAATCACATCATCTAATTCATAATAGGAATACTTCTGTGTCTCTCTACCGGGATCAAAATGTTTAAACCCCGTTGCGATGATAACTGCTCCTACTTGAAATTCTATCTCCTTGCCGAGTTGAAGGGCCTTAATAGTAAAATTCCCTAACTCTCCGGAGGCGCCTGTCACTAAGGTATTGTAGTGAATATCTACTAATGGATTGTCTTTAATAGGGGCCATTAGATCTCCTAATGCCTCCTGAGTATCACGGAGATCCGGGGTTAATGCCGCGTACTTTTCTTCATCAGGTGTCCCGCCGAGCCGGTCTCTTTTTTCAACCAAAATCGCTTTAAAACCCAATCCGGAGATTCCCTTTGCCGCTTCGATTCCGGCTGCACCTCCACCGATGATTAATACATTTTCGTTTGCCATGTTTATTTTTTAGTTTTGTATTAAAAAATAATTATTTTTCTGCATCTTCCCAAGTCATAAATTCCTTTTTACCCGCTTTGATCAAGTCGCACTCAGCTTGAAATTCAGCCCATGTCTTGTCCACATCTATTCCAAGCTTTCTCAGGAAAGGTTTGTTGTCCGTGTTGTGCCAATGCAACTGCAATACCTTATAGGGATGTGCTCCCATCGCCAACGCTGCCACTTGTGAGTCCGCCATCACCGGAAGACCCACTTTTTTCTTGTGCGCCTTCCCTACTACTTGGCTTTGATCAAGGGTAGTTACACACCCCGTGTCATGAGTAACGGTTATATCAGGATTGGCTTCTTCTCTCATTACTTCGATCTTTCTTTGGACGGAGAAAGATCTAGAAAAGTCTCTCGAAACCAATATGTGTCGGAAACCAAATCCACAACAGTCAAACCAAGTGGAATAATCCGCAACATTGATACCCAGAGCTTGTAAAGTCGCTGTCACAATAGCAGAACGCTGTGCGCCATAAATCTCACTATCATAAACCGCATCTTCCTCGATGAGCTTATGATAATGACATGCCGGATGGACGGTCGCTGTAATATGAGACATATCGATGACTTGTCGCTCTGCGATTCGATCTCTCATAGCTAGCACCCATTCGCTGTAGTGAACGACCTCTTCGGGTACGACTAGCTTTTTACCGAGCCTCTTCATAATGTCCCGTACTTTCCTCCTCAACTCGGGTTGGTGGACCAATGCGTGTCGAACCTCTTTGTAATGACCGAAACTAGTGCCACAATGAATCAATGGAAAATAACCCACCTCGTGAGCAGCGGCAAAGTTGCGTATAGCCACGGCAGCTTGAGCTTCGGGATTGGAAGTGGCAGAGGCATAATAGTTCCATGCTGTACAAGAAGTTTGGTCCGTGGGATCGTAATAATCCAAACCAAATGCTCGATTGAGCCAGAATATAGAAGTAGAATATCCCGGAATATGGCCACACTGCCCACAAGATTTGTGATGCCAGGTTTTTTCAACAGGAATTTTTTTAATCCTACCATACTTGGTTTTGACTTCCATGTAAGGTTCCGGGACTCGGATTACTTCGAGTTCGCCCTCTTTTTCAAGTTGAAAGAGCTCATCCCTCAGATCGTGGGTAGGTGCTTCTTCCGGGTCGATTTTAAAGAGTCTGTCACTTGCTTTTAATACGGGAAGATGTATCATTTTATACTATTTAAGAGTGAAAATATCAGTTTATTTTAATCAAATTCTATATCGTATCCGGCTTCTTCCAATCGCTCTTCCATAACATCTACCAAGATCATATGAAGTCCTTCATCTATACCTAAAATCAAATCCATAACACCCGTCATATGCCATATCAAATACAATTCAATAATAGTCTTTTCATCAACTTTCCAACCGGTTTCAATGGTATGAAGTGTTTCTGGCGGCAAAGCTTTTCTCCATACATCCAAATTCTCAGCGATATCATGAACATGATGCCCCCAGTCTGGGAAGGCATTGGGCTGAAGCATATCCGGCGAAACTTGAGATCCGGTAGACATAATTTTGTAAATGATTCGCCCATACCCCTCAAGTGCTTCTTTAGCTGTGTTAAGACCATTTTTTACAGCTACTTCACGCATTACCGTGATGACTTGACCGGGAGAGTTACCTCTAGGACATCTATCACATGAAAAACACTGTGAACAGTCCCAAACACTATCATTCATGAGGGTATATATGAGATCTGTATCCTCTCGAGCCACTGCTTGCGCAATGAGTCGAGGGCTAAAATCATAAAACCTTGCAGAGGGACAAGCTGCCACGCATATCCCACATTCATAACATCCATATAAAATATGACTCCATCTCTCATCATCTTTGCACTCTTGAAACAAACGGTCCTTTTCCTCTTGAGTGACATCGGAATACTTATTTTGTCTAATATCTAATGCTTGAGGCATGAGCTCTAATTTTTAAATTGAACGATTTAATTAATTCCATATAGCCGGAGAAAACCAACAAATTTATTCGTATTCATCCGTCCCTTCAATATGGGTACATGCTTGAATGCCATCCCGCTCGATTTTCTCTTTATATTTTTCAACGGCATCATCTCCAGTGACCATAGCTGCAATTTCAGCTTCCAAGTCTGAGGGTTTCATTTTAACAACCCATCCCTTTGTGTAGGGACTTTTATTGAGCAACTGGACATCGGCGGCCAAGTCTGCATTAATTTCTACGATTTCTCCTGAAACCGGTGTTTTAATGGGTCCCACCCATTTACCACTTTCTACTGTAGCAATTGGCCTCCCTTTCT
>JALSTN010000237.1 GCA_026983735.1 Saprospiraceae bacterium
CTGTATACCGTCCAAAATACAAACGTATGAACCGGGATAACACCGATAACACCGTCTTTCAAACACTGGAAAACACGTTAAAAAACGAGAATAACACCGTTAGAAATACCCTTTTGTATCTATTGTTCAATCGATATATAGAAGAATGGATGGAAAGAGAAGCGGTGCTCTGTCATACCCTCTTTAGCAGAATAACCTTCCTCTCTAAAAAACATCAATGGCCATTAAAATTAACACAATGGTGTCATGCGTATCGCTTGTACAACAGTCAAAATATTCGCAACAAAAACAACGGTGAAGAAGAAACTCTATATGCTATTGCCGCCATTGCATCTCTTTTATCGTTCAAATATCAAGTACCTGTACCTTCTGATTTGAAGCAACAATATGCACATATACAAGAAGGCGTCGCTTCTTTTTCCAAACCCTCGGATATCTCCATCGAAAGATTTACCCTCGTCGAACAAGATACGAATGACCCCCATATTTACGTGGCATTGGCTGAGGAATCTCCGGATAGACAATATTTCATATCAGACGAAAAACTTCCTTCTACCGATCGACAGACATTAAAGAAAATGACAGTACTTCCGGATGTATACCCCCTGGTGGTTCACCTGATGGATACTGAGATTAACGGCGACATAGTATATCCATCCGGTATTGTCATCCAGCCCGATTACTTAGTAGATGTAACTGCGATTTCTGAGTGTTTCGAACCAGATGGTATCAACGTTATGAAATATTTGCTTCGCAAATTGACCCCGGTAGGTCACAGTCATTATCTATTAATTGGAAATGTAGTCAATGTATTTCTAGATGAACTCATCCGCAACCCAAATCTCGATTTCAAGACCCTTCTATCCAATATCTTCAAGCAGTATCCTTTACATTGGATCCGATATGAGGATGAACAAGTTCTAAGCATCTTAAAGCTTTTAAAACATCATTTTATCACGCTCCGGAAAGTGGTGAACACATTGCTCCCGGACAATAACATTATACCTGAAGCTGTCCTATTGGAACCCTCCTTCTATTCGACCCAATACGGGATTCAGGGACGTTTGGACCTGTTTTACTTGGACGAGAAACAAAAATCCGCTTCTATCGTAGAGCTAAAAAGCGGAAGCATCTATCGACCCAATGCATACGGCCTCAACATCAATCACTATATCCAGACTTTGCTCTATGACCGGTTGATTTACTCGGTTTATCCCGGGATCAAGCGTATGAATTACATCTTGTACTCCAAGGCAGACCAAAAACCATTGCGATACGCACCGGTAGTCCGGGATCTTCAAAATAAGGCCATTTCTGTCCGCAATCAGATCATGTATATGGATCGAGCGCTGGGATATCCGGATTCAGCATCGGCCCTCCTGCTAAAACTTCTAAATGAATCGAGCAGACCACTCAAGGGATTTTACGCCAAGGATATCCAAGCTTTTACCGACATTTTGACTCGCTGTTCCTCCCTTGACCGCTCATACTATCGAGCTTTCGTCACCTTTATGGCCCGAGAACATCAAGTAACCAGACTTGGCAGTTCGGGACATCGTGCACGTCGAGGAGTAGCTGCTCTTTGGTTAAGTACGAAGCAGGAGAAGATTGTTCAGTATGAAATGGTCGACCGGCTGTCCTATGCCTCCTCAGATGTGACAGGAGAAAGACCTGTTATCATTATGAAAAGGACCGACGATATTTCCAACACATTGGTTAATTTCAGACCCGGCGATATAGGTATTCTCTATCCGGACAATGCAGGACAACAATCGGTCTTACACAATCAAATATATAAATGCAGTGTACTTTCTATCGATGACCGACAGATCACTTTACGCCTTCGCAGTGCCCAATTTTTAGAAGATCACTTAAAAGAAGAACCGTATTGGAATCTCGAGCACGACAGCTTGGATAGCAATGTCAATCAGACGATTCGTGGACTCTTTCGATTTTTATCTGCTCCCAGGGAGAAAAAAAATCTTATTTACGGTATTCAATCCCCACGAGAACCGACCACGGAGGCCTTTTTCCAAAAACCATCAGATGCGATTTCCCTCCATCCTTCCCAGTCCGATATTCTAAGCAAGATGATCGCCACCAAAGACTACTTTCTACTTTGGGGGCCGCCGGGTTCCGGAAAAACAAGTATCATACTCAAGTATTTTGTAAAGCACCTTATCGATCAAACACAGGAACGGATTTTGCTTCTCGCATATACCAATCGTGCAGTAGATGAGATGTGCCAAGCTATTGAATCTCTAGGAGGAGACTATTCTAAGACATATATCCGGCTTGGATCGAGGTATGCTTCGGGCGCCCAATTCTCTGACCATCTTCTTCAAAATGCGACGAAAAAACTTCATAGACGGCAAGAGATATTAGATTTTTTGTCTGAGCAGAGGGTATTCATATCGACCCTAGCTTCCCTTAACAATAACGACATTCTCTTTGATACTTTCCGATTTGATACTGTGGTTGTAGATGAAGCAGGGCAGATATTAGAATCGGCGCTCTCCCCTGTTTTAACACGTTTCAGACGATTTATACTCATCGGAGACCACCGTCAACTGCCGGCTGTCGTGACTCAATCTAAAGAACAATTGAACGTTAAATCAGACTTACTTAATGATATCGGACTACATCAACTAGACAAATCCTTATTTGAAAGACTTTTTGATTTGGCCAGGTCCCAACATTGGACTCATGCATATGGGATGCTGGAATACCAGGGGAGGATGCATCAGGACATCGTGCATTTTGTAGCTAAGCGATTTTATGAAAATCGACTTTTCCCTTTACCGGAAATAAAACGTCTTTTTGCGCCTTCTCTTTATCCGGAGTTGATGAGAAAAAGCGCACAACCCCTCTCCACTTTGACCACTCAGAGATGTATATTTATCCCCACTCCCAAAGACGCCAAAAGTATAACGGGAAAAACGAACCTATATGAAGCGCAAATAGTAACTCAGGTACTCACACATCTGCACAGAGTAAAAGTTGACACCGGAATAGCATACACGATAGGCGTCATCACCCCTTACCGCGCCCAAATTGCCCAAATTAAACAGCTAGTAGATGCATCAGAATTAGGGGATAGATATCTGACAATTGATACCGTCGAACGGTATCAAGGATCAGCAAGAGATATCATCATCTTGTCTCTTTGTACCAATTACCCTCATCAAATTGAATTTATTGGAGGCATCACAGAAGACATAATAAATAAGAAATTGAATGTTGCCCTCACTCGTGCAAAACAACAAATCATCGTCCTGGGAAATCCTTCCATCCTAAAAAAAGATACAGCATTGGCAGCCTGGATGAATTATGCTCATACATTGGATCCTACCGAAGTTATGCAAGAAGGGGATGAATTCCAATATACCACTTAGTATATGTCTTTAAAGTCAACCCCTTTGTAGACAGACACTAAATGGTATAAATAAAATCTCCAGCTAAGTTTGCAAAGCCTCCCCCAAACACAAACCCTAAAGCACAAACACACGATAAGCAATATTGACTACCTTTGTACTCAGTAAGTAAATACCTCCAATATGACAATTATAGTACAAGACAAGTCCACTGTACATCCCTCCGTAAGATGGTGGTTAATCGCCGGTATAGTGATGATATTTTTTCAAATCGTACTAGGGGGAATAACTCGGATTTCAGGATCCGGCTTGTCCATCACCCGTTGGGATATCGTAACCGGCACCCTCCCCCCCCTAAGTAAAAAAAGTTGGGAAGATGCCTTTGAACTATACAAACGGACCCCCCAATTTCACAAGATCAATTACGACATGTCATTGGGGGAATTTAAGCGCATATTCTTTTGGGAATATGTTCATAGGCTATGGGCAAGAACAATGGGGTTTGTGTTTTTAATTCCATTTGTGTATTTTTATAGAAAGAAAATGATACCGCGATGGCTGGCCAAAAGGTTAGGGGTAGTTATACTACTCGCTGCATTCGCAGCCTCTCTTGGATGGATCATGGTGGCAAGTGGTCTGGTAAACCGCCCCTTAGTCAATGCTTATAAACTAAGCATACATCTCAGTGTAGCCTTTTTACTTTTAGGGTATCTTATGTGGACGTATTTGATGGCGAGCGAGCGAGTTCCCTTTTTGGTAACGTCCCGTGTATTAACGGGGATTAAAGCACTCTTTTCACTAATATCCATTCAAATCGTCATAGGTGGAATTATGTCGGGGATGAAGGCCGGAATGTACTATCCCAGTTGGCCAAAAATGAATGGAACCTGGATACCGGATATACTTCTAACTCCATCCCAATGGACCCTGCAGCACTTTGTGCAATATGATGCTTATCGACTCATGCCCGCGTTGATTCAGTTTTTGCATAGGGGAGTCGCCTACCTTATTTTTGGAGTTTCTCTTCTACTCCTCATGGTTCAATTTCGCAAAGGGGGCACAGGAGAAAAGATGATGGCCACTTTGATGTTTTTACTGATCCTACTGCAGATAACCCTAGGTATTTATACTGTACTTAACTGTCTGGGGGAGGTTCCGATCTGGTTAGGGGTCTTTCATCAAATGACCGCAATTTTAGTCTTTTTAACGGCATTGGTCTATCTGCATGATAGTCGTATTAAGAATTCAAGAAGCTTATAAACGTTTGTGGGAAGGATGCTTTTTTCAATTATTTGAATCAAGTTCCTATCAAAGAAATAGAAACTTTATGTATATAGGTGTCAAGTTCAAAAAAAACCTTATATTTATACCTTGTGAAAGGACAGTGTACTAGGAAACGCACATAAAGATTCACATAGAAAGATAACTAGAAAACATTGAATTCAATTTTTTAACCCTCTAAAGCATATGACCAAAGCACTACATAAGGGCTTAGTCGCTTAAAAAATCAAAAAAATTAACTTTTTCTTATCCCTCAGGCAACGAAATTGATTTTCAAAGCATCTAAAGAAACAAAGTGCAACCATTGAACTTGAATGAGATAATAGAAGGATGTCAATCCAATGACAGAGATTGTCAAAAGGCGCTATATGACAAGTATGCAGCTACTATGCTAGGTGTATGTCAAAGGTTTGCTCGACATAATCAAGAGGCAGAGGATATGTTGCATGATGGATTTATACAGGTATTTGAAAATATTGACCAGTATAACCGTTTGGGAAGTTTTGGTAGCTGGGTTAGACGCTTAATGATTAATACATGCTTAAATCATATAAGAAGATTTTCATACCAAAAAGAGTTAATAGGTATAGAAGAAATGCAGATGGCAAGGGTAGATCCGGAAGTAATGCAACAATTTTCGGAGAAAGAGTTACTCAAGATGATAGACAAGCTACCCCTCGGCTATAAGCATGTTTTCAACTTGTATGCCATAGAGGGATATAATCATCGGGAAATTGCAGCGATGTTGGGTATTGAAGAAGGGACCTCGAGATCTCAGCTTCTTAAAGCCAGAAAATTATTAAAAAAATTTATTAGCAATGCGCTAAGTACATTGATTTAGAGAAGGGAAGGGACATTGAAAATGACGATAAAATTTAGGCCAATTACATTGGACAGTTAGGTTTTCTGGTGTAGTTTTTATATAAATCGAAAAGCAGACAAAATATACTAAAAATATAACCTATAAAATGAACATGAATTCTATTAAACATATTTTGCTCAAAGAGTCGGAATTAACAGTATTTATGTGAATGTGCAGCGGTTCCACCTGCGAAGAAATTTTAAATTATGAAAGAGAAGAATTTGATTGACCGTTTATTTAAAGAAAAGCTTTATAACTATCGGGCTGAACATCCGGAACATGTATGGGATGGGATTGAGAAAACACTATCTGACCTTGAAAAAACCTCATCCGGGACGAAGTGGATGTTAATGGGATTTTGGGGTGCTGTAGTAACATTGACCATTGGAGGTATCTTTTGGTATTTCTCCTTTGGTTCTCCCAATCCTAACCTCTCCCCTGAAGATAGCTCCATAGCATTGGACAAAAAAACCAAGCAAAAAGCATCCTCCTCAAATTCTATCCTCTCCGAAAAACAAATGGCATCTGATATTTCGACTGCCCTTTCTGCCAATGTTGATGAAGCCATGTCTACATCCAGCGCACAAATAGAAAAAGACAACTCTTCCCTTAGAACTAATTCTACCGTTAACCGTATATCAAAATCAGGAAGTGATTTATCTCCTATGAATGGAAAGACAAATATGGTTCATACGAATCAGATAGATCAGACCATTGAGGCTTCAAATAACACCTCTAATGTCTCCCTCAAAAAGAATAACACAAACGACCTACCGACAAAAGATACAGAAACATATTACTACAACGAAAGTGGAAAACGCATAGCAACATCTTCCTCCTTGCATCAAGATGTAAGCCCCAATAATGATGGGATAAATCTTCTACGCTCAGATTTCTCCATATTATCAAGTACACCTAGTAAGTTTATCTCCTTTAGATTACCGAAAAGTTACTACAAAGGAGACCCGGATGACTGTATGGAGATGATAGAGAAGCCCTTTAGGCGACAGTATATCGAGTTGTTGTCCGGTCCGGTTAAAGCTAATCGACTATTTTACTCTACAGATTCAACATTGCAAAATAACGTAATCAATAGAAGTCAATCTGAGAAAGTCAAGAATGCCTATTTCATAGGTTTGAGATATGTATGGAATCTCAACCGGGATGTAGCACTAAAGACGGGGATTACATTTACTAAAATTAATGAGAAAATGACCTACCAAGATGGGTTCAATGTGGTGGTGGAGACCAATAAAGCTGGGGATACCGTGCGGATAACACGTGACCCCAGATTCAAGATAAAAGACAATTATTACTCTTTCGTTGACCTACCGATTACATTGTCTTATACATGGAGAAAAAACAAATTTTTCTTTGATTTCAACTCAGGGTTAAACCTCAATCTATATGCACACCAAACCGGATTCTTCTATGACTTGTACAATACAGACAAAACTGTAACCGCGTTTGATGCTTCTGAGGTATATCCATTCAAACATTTTGCAGGGATAAGTTTGTTGATGTCAGGAACTATAGGTTATTATCTCGGTTATAACACCTCCATGTTTTTTGAACCGGGGGTACGTTATTTTACTACGACCTTATCCAGTAAAGATTATCCTATCAAACAAAAGTACGTGAATTATAGGATGAGTATCGGAGTGCGATATCAGTTTACTAAGAAATAGAATATTTGATCACTTTCAGCAGGAGATCATCAGGATAATTCGCTATAGGTATTGGCCTTGCTTTATCTAGGCGTTTGAGCCCATTGAAGATATCCAATTCTTCTTGGAGCTGAAAGATGAATGCATTTTGGTATTTCAAATGATTCATAAGATACTCTTGCTCAGGTTGACCGGGGGTAGGTACCAGTAGTGCGGATTTTTGTATACAAGTTAAATCCATGATTGTGCTGTACCCGGATCTGGCGATTATGTATTTCGAATGAAGTAATAACGGGAGCAATTTTTCCGGTGGAAGAAATGAAATTTGATATATCTCCGAGGTAACAGATTGGGGGACTTCATTTTTAGCCGTTTCAGGCAATCCACGAACTATTAATGACTTGAGTTTCAAATTTTTCAACTCCCCAATGATTTGATTTTCGAAAAGAGTTCTTTGTGGCTCCGGCCCTGATAAAACAGCGACAACATCATACTGCTCTGAGAATTGTTTCCCTCCCATATAGTGAGTAAAATGGGATATTGGACCGATAAAGCGCATGGGGCTTAATCGAGCTTGAGTCATTTTTCCGGAAAGCAAATGCTCTTCAAAATCAGGTACCCAATACTCATCAAAGGGTCTTAAGAGAAGCCTGGAAAAGGGATGAAAAAGAGATGACAAAACAGCGCTCCTTAAAGGGATTTTAATCTGATGAAGCAATAGAATATTTTTCTTTCCTTTGACAAATGCACCTAAGCGATGATCTGAAAGGACTACATCGATATCGTATTGCTGTGCGATAAGTTTCAAAGCTCGATAATCCTTGTAAAATGAAAAGAGAATATGCCGAGACTGTAGGGCCATATTCCAAATGGGATTCCTCCCTGGATACCGCACTTCGAGATCCGGTAGCTTAAGGATATTTAATTGAGGAAATACTTCGCGGAGATACAAGTATGCTGCGCCATCTGATGCAGGTAGAATGCGATGTCCCAATCGAAGTAAATGTCGAATGACCACAGAACTGCGAGAGGCATGTCCCAAGCCCCAATTGAGAATCGGATAGAGGATCACTGCCATAAGTAGACCTTGGGTAAGAGATTAAGATTGTCCCAATCGTATTTCATCATCTTGGTCAAAGAATCTGTACTGCAACATACTGAAGTCTTCGTCTTTATATATTTTAATCCATTTATTGTATTTAAGGAACCATTTCATACGAAGGGATGGCCATCCTTTTGTAAGATATGCTTCTAAGAATGGATGTACTTTGATACTGAGCTTTGCCTTGGGTTTGGAGGACAGAATAAAGTCCAGGTCCCGCTCTATACCATCTAGAATAAGAATAGAAGCATCAATAGTTCCTGTCCCATTGCAGGTAGGACACTTTTCTGTCGTATTAATTTCTATCTCAGGTCTAACCCGTTGGCGAGTTATTTGCATAAGACCAAACTTACTCAATGGCAAAATGGTGTGTTGAGCCCGATCGTTGGCCATGAACATTTTCATTTTATCGTAGAGTGCTTTTTTATTTTCAGAACGCCTCATATCGATAAAATCAATGAGGATAATTCCCCCGAGATCGCGAAGACGAACCTGTCTTGCGATTTCTTCAGCGACTTCAATATTGACCTTCAAGGCAGATGATTCTTGATCTTGTCTTTGTGACTTTGGTCCACTATTAACATCTATGACATGCATCGCTTCGGTATGCTCAATAATGATATAGGCACCGCTTTTAAGGGTAGAGGTTTTACCAAAAGAAGCTTTAATTTGACGTGTTACTCCAAATTTAGAAAAAATAGGGGTAGGCGATTTATAGAACTTTAGTATTTTAACGCTTTCGGGAGCGATATTCTTCAAGAGGGTCTGAATGGTATTAAACGCTTCTCGGTCATTGACAATTATAGAATTGAACTCTTCTGTAAGCAAAT
>JALSTN010000238.1 GCA_026983735.1 Saprospiraceae bacterium
ATCGAGAAAGAAGATATCCTGCAGGTCTATGATTTATATCATTGTGGGATTATGGTACTAGACCGATCCCGGGATAACTTAGCGCCTTCATCCGTTATTCATCTATGGCCCCATCCCCTTTTGCGCTGGATGACCAGGAGTTAGGGGGGCGATTTCATACGAGATGATATACAAATAAAATTCATACATTTGTTTTTCATTCAAATAGTGATGTCGGATGATGGAGCACACTAGCAGAATCGTCCTTTTGGTTAATGAATATCTAAAGTGATAAACATGAAACGAACATGAATTTTATTAATCATAAATTCACACACAAAGATGATTAAAAAAATTCATGTGAGAGCGCAGCGGTTACATAGCTGTAGAAAATTTATAATACATTTATTTACAATTTATTAGAAATTTTTAAAGATATGAATAGAATATCTTTTTTAAAAAAATCAATTGGCTTGGCTGCGGGAACCTCACTCCTGATTCAGGCTTGTCGGCAAGATTCAAGCAAAAAAGGGACGAAGGGACCTCACATTATTAAAAAGACAAAATATAGATGGAAAATGGTCACTACTTGGCCCCCTGATTTTCCCATTTTAGGGGAAGGGTGCAAAAAGTTTGCACAATGGGTCGAGGAGGCTACAGATGGGGCCTTGCGGATTCGAGTTTTTGGAGGGGGAGAACTCATCCCCCCATTGGAGGTGTTTGAGGCTGTGAGCTCAGGGACTGCTCATATGGGGAGCGGCGCTTCTTATTACTGGGCGGGCAGGTCTCCTGCAACACAGTTTTTTTCAACTGTTCCTTTTGGAATGAATGCCCAACAAATGAATGGATGGTTGGAAGTAGGAGGAGGTATGAAATTGTGGAAAGAGTTGTATGATGGATTTAATCTTATTCCCTTAAATGCAGGCAATACCGGAGTGCAAATGGGAGGGTGGTTCAATAAAAAAATTGATACTCCGGATGATTTTAATGGATTAAAAATGCGTATGCCCGGCTTAGGGGGTAAAGTTCTTGAAAAAATGGGGGGAGCCGCAGTTTTATTGGCAGGAGGTGAGATTTTTACAGGATTGGAGCGTGGAGTTATTGATGCTACAGAATGGATTGGTCCTTATCATGATTACCTGATGGGTTTTCACAAGATCGCTAAGTATTATTATTATCCGGGTTGGCATGAACCGGGGACGACGCTCGAAATGATTATAAACAAGCGACATTATAATCAACTACCCAAGGAGATTCAATCCATTTTACAGTTGGCTGCTGTTAAATTGTCGCAATGGACACTTGCATCTTTTGAGCACAAAAATGCATATTACTTAGATAAAATAAGGAAAGAAGCCGCAGTTGAAATCCTACCTTTTTCAAGGGAAGTACTATCTGTCTTAAACCAAAGGACCAAAAGTGTTATCGAAGAAGTCATAGCGAAAGATGACTTTTCAAAAAAAATATACGATAGTTATCAATCTTATCGAAAACAAGCTGCGACTTGGGGAAAGATGACAGAAAAAGCGTATTATGATTGGATGATACAATAGAGATCAATTCTACTCATCCCCACGGGTAAATACCCAATCGAATTCTCCGGATAATTCCGGATTGAAATGATACCCGTCCAAATCAAAGTACTTCACTTCTTCAGGTGTAATCAATTTGTTTTTGATTATAAAGCGAGTCATTAGTCCTCGTGCTTTCTTACCGTAATATGTGATAAACTTATAGGTCCCGTTTTTATACTCCTTAAAATGCATCGTATATACAGGAGCACTTATTGCGTCGAAGTCAAGAGCGGAGAAATACTCCTTCGAGGCAAGATTAATGATGCCCTTTTCATTAGATGAACTGAGAAGTGATTTAATATTTTTAGTGAGTTTGTTACCCCAGTATTCATATAAGGTATTGAAATCCTTCCCAACCAATCTGGTCCCCATTTCAAGACGATAGGGAAGCATTAAGTCTAAAGGACGTAAGATGCCGTACAATCCGGAGAGTATACGCAAATGCTCTTGAGCAAATGTTATATCTTCTTCATTTAGACTTTCTGCATCAAGGCCCTGGTAAGCATCACCAGCAAAGAGAAATAGGGCTGGTTTTCCTATTTCTAAAGGAATCGGAGCTTTAATCTGCCGATATCTTTCTACATTGAGTGCTGCGACTTTATCACTTATTTTCATTAGCTCCTTTAGTTCATCCGGAGATTTTGTACGCATTACTTTTGCGAGTTGATTGATCTCTTTCCTGAATTGCGGTTGAGTGAAAGGAAGTGTTGCCGACATAAACGGTTTGGCATTTAATCTTTTAGCAGGTGATAGGAGGATTACCATGTGATATGTGTATTTGAGATATTAAAAAATTAAACCCAATCTATGCATTAGACTCTGCATATTTTATAGATAATAAATATTTTAAACCCTTGTTTATAAAATAATTCCGAGTAAACTTATTTCCCCAAAGGGGTATTCTATTTTTCTTTGCTTAAAGCTCAAATTATTGCTTTCATTTAACCCTGGGCTGATCTTCTACTGCGGCTCATGTTGACTTCAAAATCAAGCATTTCTCCTCGTCGTGCTCTCTCGTTATGTTTCCTTCGGCGAAATACCTGCTTTTATTGCTAGAAAGCCCCTCGCTACGAAATCTAATACATGGATTGGGTTAAAAAAAGCTCTGCAACTAGATGATGCAGAGCTATATATTTTGAAACTCACATTTTTTTGAAATGTTCGAAGACGAAAGGCTATTTCCCTTTTGGAGCGAGCATGTTGGATTCCTTTGTTGGAAGGTTTTCTACTTTTTTAGCTCTGAGAATTTTACCTTTTACACGAATGACATGTACGTTATCATCTTTTTCATTCGTCGTTACTTTGACAGTTTTAGAAATATTGCCGACCCGTTTGGTATCATAGCGTATTTCTATCGTCGCTGTTTCACCTGGCATAACAGGTTCTTTTGGCCATGTAGGTACGGTACACCCGCAGGAACCTCTTGCATTTTTTATAACCAAAGGCTCTGTTCCTGTGTTTGTAAAATCCACAGTCCTTAATGGGTCAGCGCCCCGTTCAATCGTACCGTAATCCACTACATCAGCTGCTAGAGACATTTTTGGGCCATTCACTGTCTCTACCTTTGTGTCTTGAGCAAAGGTGGCGTTAACAAGTCCAATAAAAAGAACGAGTAAAATCAGAATTTTTTTCATATCTGAGTATTGTTTGGGTTAAATAATCTAAAATAATATCGCAAAGATAAATAATTAGTTTAATGCATAACGCAATAGTGGTCAAATTCTATGTTAATGTATTGTTAAATCTTTTAGGAGTGATTGGATTGAAGAACCTTTGTTATAAAGATGGAGGTTTGGGAGGTCATAGGAGAGTTGAAGTAATCCACTGGGAAGGGGAAGGGTAAGTATAAACATAAACATAAACACTATAAAGTTTATGTACTATGTGATGGTTAATTATAAATTAGACTTGTTCCTCTGGAGAAATGTGCACTGTTCTCAATATTATTTGTAAATTTGCTGACTTAATTCAATATCACATTAAAATAATTATATATATGATATCAAAAGCCTCCGAATTGTCTTCGTTTTTATATGAGGAAAAGAGCAAAATAGATAAATATAAAAATGAAGTGATTAAGGATTACTGGGTTTGTAAAGTGAGTAGGGAATCCAGTGTTTTGGCACGCAAGGAAGTCTTGATGGGAAAGGCCAATTTTGGTATTTCAGGAGAGGGCAAAGAATTACCACAAATTGCGTTATCAAAATTTTTCAAAAAAGGAGATCATCGCAATGGTTATTATCGAGACCAAACCTGGGCATTTGCTTTAGGAATAAGTGATGTCCAGGATTTTTTCGCACAGTTATATGGAGACCCACTCCATGATCCTTTTTCGGGAGGACGACAATTCAATAATCATTTTGCATCTCGCATGATAGATGAGAATGGCGATTGGTTAAGCCAGTTGGATAGATATAATTTTGGCTCTGATATATCCAGTTTGGCAGGTCAGATGGGAAGAGCATTGGGCACAGCTATGGCCTCTGTAAAGTATAGGGAAATTGAGGCATTGAAGGACAATGAAAAATTCTCAAACAATGGAAATGAGGTTTCTTTTGTATCTTCGGGAGATGCGGCATTGGCCGAAGGCCCATTTTGGGAGACTTTGAATGCTGCATGTGTAACTCAAGTGCCAATGGCGATATCCATCTGGGATGATGGTTTTGGGATATCAGTCCCCGCTAAATATCAGATTGCTAAAGAGAGTATTTCCGAAATAGTGAAGGGGTTTGAAAAGAAAAGAGGCACCAATGGGCTATATATATATAAAGCAAAGGCCTGGGACTATCCTGCATTGGTTGCTATGTATGAAAAAGGAATTGCTAAAATTAGAAAGAATCATATTCCGGGGCTTTTTCATATTGAAGAATGTACCCAGCCTCTAGGACACTCTACATCAGGTTCGCATGAGCGATATAAGACACCTGAGCGACTCCAGTATGAAATGGATAAAGATGGAATTACTCATATGGGGAACTGGATGGTTCAAATGGAAATTTTGACGCAGGAGGCATTAGATGATTTGAATAAAACTGCCATTGAATATGTAAAGTCCGAAAAGAAGAAAGCATGGAACAAATACTTGGCTTATCCAAAGGAAATGCTCGCGAGATTAAAGACGGCTTATGAAGGCTTAAAACGAGAAGGTGCTGAGGAGTTACAGGGGTTTGAAGAACTGTACAAGGAATTGAGCAAAATGACCATCCCGATGGTTTTTGAGATATTGGCTAATGCGAGGAAGATGTTATATCTCACCATAGGCATGACCTCCGGCTTTCGTCGAGAAGTAGAGGAGATTGTATTAACGATGAAACGCAAAGGAGATGATGGATATGACCGTCATTTGTTTAGTGAAGGGGATAAGTCTCCACTCAATATTGCCCCTGTCCCTGCAGAATATGATGCATCTGCTCCGGAGGTTCCCGGATACCAAGTGCTCAATGCATTTTTTGACAAGGCCTTCGAACGAGATCCACGATTATTGGCCTTTGGAGAAGATGTAGGTAAAATCGGGGATGTCAATCAGGGCTTAGCCGGACTCCAAGAGAAATATGGTGAAGCACGTGTTTTTGATACGGGAATTCGAGAATGGACCATCGTAGGGCAAGGACTAGGAATGGCCATGCGAGGGCTCCGACCGATCGCAGAAATCCAGTACTTGGACTATTTGCCTTATGCCTTTTCTCCACTTGCAGATGATGTTGCTACATTAAGGTGGAGAAGTAACGGTATTCAAAAGGCCCCACTAATCGTACGGACGAGAGGTCATCGTCTGGTTGGAATTTTTCATGCCGGGTCCCAATTGGGATTGCTCATTTCTTCTATTAGAGGTATGCATCTGTGTGTACCTCGCAATATGACCCAAGCAGCCGGAATGTATAATACACTCTTGTCGGGAGAGGATCCCGCATTGGTGATAGAGGTATTGAGTGGATATAGATACCGAGAGCGTATGCCTGTGAATTTAGATACATTTAAGGTGCCACTTGGTGTACCGGAAATAATACGGCAAGGGAGTGATATTACACTGGTAACCTACGGAGCGATGGTTAGGATTTGCGGTAAAGCTTGCGAAATTCTTGAGAACTTGGGTGTGTCAGTGGAGCTTATTGATGTACAGACCTTGCTCCCGTTTGATTTGGAAGGTGTCATTTTGGATTCATTGAACAAGACAAATAGGGTTCTATTTGCGGATGAAGATGTTCCGGGTGGAGCGACAGCATATATGTTGCAACAGGTGATAGAAAAGCAAGGAGGGTATTTTTTATTGGATTCTCCTGCACAAACACTTACTGCCAAAGAACACCGGCCGGCATATTCTAAAGATGGGGAGTACTTCAGTAAACCCTCTGTCGAAGATGTCGTGGATAAAGTCTATAGTATTCTAAGAGAGGCGGATCCTCAAAAATATAGCGCTATAATCATTTAAACAGCATAAATCACATTAAGTGGCAGACAGTATTGTTATCATTCCGACCTACAACGAAAAGGAAAATATCAAGGATATTATCGAAGCCGTATTTCGATTGAATAAAGCATTTGACGTTTTAATTGTCGATGATAATTCACCGGATGGAACAGGGGATATAGTTGAAGAGATGCAAACGCTTTATCCGGGCAGGTTGCATTTGCTTCGTAGAGCGGGAAAACTCGGATTGGGAACGGCTTATTTAGATGGTTTTAGAATTGGGTTAGATAAAGGGTATGAATATTTATTTGAGATGGATGCGGATTTTTCACATAATCCCCGAGATTTGGAAAGGCTGTATCAAGCTTGTCAGTCCGGCGCAGATCTTGTAGTAGGTTCTAGATATGTACGGGGTGGAGGAGTGAAGAATTGGCCTAAGAACCGATTATGGTTGTCTTATGGCGCATCATTATATGTTCGAATAGTAACGGGCATGTCCGTGAAGGATCCCACAGCTGGATTTGTGTGTTATAGACGCAAGGTCTTGGAAACACTTGATTTTGATAAGATACAATTTATCGGTTATGCCTTCCAAATAGAAATGAAATACGCTTCGCATTTACTGGGATTTTCAATCGAAGAAATTCCGATCACTTTTGTAGATAGAGAACGCGGAATATCCAAAATGAATAAAAGCATTGTATCAGAAGCTGTTAAGGGAGTTATCCAAATAAGAATGAATAGTTTTAAGGTGTCCCACTACAGAAGATCTTCTTTGAATTAATACTCGTCAATGATGGGAAAAGGTGCTAGATACAACCTTAAAAAGCTGGAAGAAATAATCAAATCCTTAGGATATAAAGTCATATATGAAAAAGGTAACTTTAAATCCGGTTATTGTGTAGTAGAACAAAGTCATGTCATCGTGGTAAACAGATTCCTAGCCCCTGAAGGAAGGATAGGTTTGTTGTTGGAGATTGTAGAAAAGTCCGGTTTTCCCCTCTCGGAATTAGAGACGAATGATCTAAAGTACCTGCAAAAATTGCGCATGCGCTTTATCAGAGATTAAAAAATTCTTACTCAATAGTCATGAAGGTACGCTTTCTCGGGACAGGAACTTCGCAGGGTATTCCGGTTATCCGTTGTACGTGCACAGTATGTACGTCTTGTGATGAAAGAGATAAACGGTTGAGATGTTCTCTTTTAGTATCTTCATCTACAACAGATATTTTAATAGATGTAGGTCCTGATCTAAGAAGACAAATGTTATTGTGGGGGCCTGAAAAGTTGGATGGCATATTTCTGACACATGAGCATAACGATCACACCGCAGGTTTAGACGATATCAGGCCCTACAATTTCATACAAAAATCCCCTCTAAAGGTGTATGCTTTACCCCGTGTAGCTAAGAATCTTAAACATAGATTCGGGTATGTGTTTCAAAAGGATAAATATCCGGGAGCTCCATCTGTAGAATTGCGAGAAATGAGGCCGTATTCTCATCTAAATTTAGGAGATATTAGAGTGACAGCCATTAGTGTCTTACATGGAAAATTGCCGATTTTAGGTTACCGAATTGGATCCATAGCCTATCTAACAGATGTGAAGACAATACCGGAGGAGAGTCTCCTTCAGCTGCAAGGATTAAAAGTGTTGATAATTAGTGCCTTGAGAAAGGAACCTCATCATTCTCATCTGACTTTGTCAGAAGCACTTCATTATATCAAGCGATTGAAACCCGAAAATGCGTTTTTAATACATCTAAGTCATGAAATGGGGACCTATGAAGAAGTGCAGGAAGAACTGCCAAAGGGAGTATATCTCGCCTGGGATGGTTTAGAGATCATTATCGATTAGACAGAAGGGGATAATTCATATTCATTTATTTTGCTTGTTGCTTTCCCCCTTTTCAGATGGATGATTTGGATTTCATTTATATTGTGTATCTTTGAGTTCAGGATAATCTATTGCAGGACATATGCCATTAAATTATTTCAATCGAATTCATATAATTGCCCAATTGTTTATCATCCTATGTTTTACTAGGTATGAAATGGTCGGACAACAATTTCCATTAAAGGCGTTATGGTATACGCATCCATATAGTATTAATCCATCTGAGTTATTGGAGGATGCCAAATGGAATATACACTTAGGAAGTCGAACTCAATGGACTGATTTAAAGGGGGCACCAACCCTTTATGATTTGGATCTTCAAGGAAGCATTGCTCCTCATATGGGTATAGGATTGCAAGTTCGACATGAGTCTATAGGGCTGGAAAAAAGAAATTATCTCTCAGCCAGTTATTCATATACATATATTACTCAGATGGGTGCATTGTCTGTGGGCGCTTCTGGAGGAATTTCGGCATGGACGATAGATGGGGCAGGAATTCGGACTCCTTCCGGCAATTACGATAGTGGGATAGAGCATCATGATAATATATTACCTGTTGCCAAATATACCTCTTTTTCCCCTAATTATGCATTAGGGGTAGCTATTCGTTCTGTTTTAGGAGAAATTGGTATGTCTTTTGAGAAGAATAGTATAGCGGGGTGGAGATTGCTGGATGGCGGTAAATATTCCCCTTACGGATTATACAGTGGATATTGGAAGAGGTGGTTTAAGGTAAGTGACGAAATTTCATTAGGTCCCTTTCTGCGATATTATGGAGATAAAGCTAGTTCACAAGTAGATTTAGGAACAAGAATGACCCTTCCGGGCAATATCTCAATAAATGCAGCGTTTAGAATTAACTCTTGGTCTGCAATCGATGGAATAGCAGTGGGAGTAGGATATAAATGGGGAGCGGATTTGGCGATTTATTATGTTTATGATTTAACAATTGGAGTTAATAAAAGATATTGGTCAGGCTCAGGAAGTGAAATTTCAATAATATATGCTTGGGGAGGCTTGAGAAAGGGGAAGAAAAGCCCGCCAATTATTTTCAACCCAATATATTTATAAAGAATGAGTCAGTTA
>JALSTN010000239.1 GCA_026983735.1 Saprospiraceae bacterium
ATTGGTTGATGAGCTTTGATGTCGTACTTAAAAAGGATGATTTAAGTCGTTTTGTGAAAGCACTACATTTTGAGACGGACCGACTTAAAGCCGAATGTTATAACGAAGATGTGGTACATCCATTGAATCTCAGGGTAAATAATCAAGAGACATTGGATCCTTCAATGACGGATACGAAATTTGAATTGATGGCCAATGTACCTAACCCATTCTCCAATACAACATCCATAAAGTTCTATCTCTCTAATGAAAGTTCGATTGAGTTAAATGTTTTAGATGTTAATGGAAGAGTGATACATACGGTGAAAGGAGTTTATGCCGCCGGATTGAATGAAATCACCCTTCATGCTAAAAATTTCCCAACTAGTGGAATGTATTATTATCGTCTTTCTCTTGATAGTGGTACAGCTATAAGAAAAATGATATTTATAAAATAAATAGGATGTAGTAATCGGTTTCGTTTTCTGCCGGTCCATGCCCTAGGGTTTGGGCCGGTTTTTTTATGTCCTTTCTGCTATTGGATGGTTAACCCTAAGCAGGATATATACTGTAATAACCATTGAGGCTGGTTGAGTGTGGTATTATGGCCATCTGAAAATCTGTTAGAAAGTTGTGTGTCTTTTAGGAATGGATAAACTATCCGGTGTATACAATAGAATATCTTTTAAGGATGAACGTGTTTGGATATTTGAATAGTAAGAGACGAAGGGGGAAGACAAGCATTGTAACTTCTACCATTGTTAAAAAGTGTACCTTATTCTTCCATTTAATAAGGGGCTAAAAGGAAGGCTTCATGAAGCTTGGTATCTCGATCCTTTTGGTGCTGTCTCAGTATGATATCTTGCCTAGAAGATTATTTTTCTTCTTGATATGGCATATCTTTTTTTTCAATACATTATGAAATATTACAATATGTTTGTATCTTTGCACCAGTAAGAAATGAATTAGCATATATTCTTATATTTAAACACTTGATAATAAGTGGTTAAAACTTCTTAGGCTGGGCAGATATTAGCGCATTATTTGATTCGTAAATTGATATATTATGAAAAAACTAAGCGCTACCCAAGGTGTATTTTTGTTATTTTTTGTTTTGATGAGCCATATTTTGTATGCTCAAAACTGTTCGCCTGATCGTATGCCCCCTGTATTTGATATGGCATTAGGGTGTGATACTGTAAATTGCGGCGATCCCTTACCGACTACTTTTCCAACTGCTTCGGATGCATGTTCAGCAGTGTCGCTGTTTGAAGAAGCACCAATGGCGAATGGAAATTACACTTGCCAGGGTTCTTTCTTGGTATATGGAATGCAGGATATGCCCGATGAGCATTATGTTCTGACAAGTCACGCACCCTTGGATACGATTACCGGTATTAGTGTAAACGGTCTCAACGGTATCGGGTATTATTGCAGCGATACAACAGGTGCACATTTATATGGCTTATGGACCCTTCCTACTAATAGAACAGATACATTTGTTTTGGGGAAATCTCCTCAGGTATGGTTTACAGAGACCAATATATCCGGAGGGCAGGTTGCCCTTATCGATACTTTACCTAACCCTCCGGTACCAGTCGCCGGTCCTGATCAGATAGCGTTTACCGGTCCCTCGGTACACAGTGGTGATGTCGGTGGAGGCAATTTCTACTTTACTGGAATCTCCGGTTTATTGGATACAGTAACGTTGACTTTAGTAGAAGTACATTTATATATTGGCACGATTCCTCTAGGAGATGTATGTGCATTGCAAAACGGATTAAATGTAACTTATACGGAGATTAACTTGGATGCAGTATGTACCGGATATTTTGCTGCCTTTGCCGCTCAAGTCAGTGCATACTTGAATGGACTGATCTCCTTTCCATCCGGTGGATTCCAGGATTGGGCTGCTAATAATGCAGGGACGACATTATATACTTTTTTAGGGGTTGAAAATGCCTTAATGCGTATCGATGTCGCCACAGGCAATGCTACCTGTACGCCGGGGCCCGCTTCCAATGTGACCAATGGTTATGTTGGGATGACAGGTGTCCAAACGGATGAAATGGCGGGTATGTACTTTGATGCTATGGGCACATTGCATGCTTTCCAATCTGATAGGGGGCGTATCTTTTCGGTTAATTTGGGTACGGCTGAATTGACCTTTGTAGATACATTGAATCTCGCCAATCTACGGGGTGATGCTGCGAGTTGTCGGGACTGTAGCAATGCAGTTTATGGGCCTTGCCCGGTTGCTCCGGTGCAGCGAAGGATTATTCGTGCCACAGATGCTTCCAATAACGCCAACTACAATTTCCAATACATTTTCCCTAAAGATACGTCAGCTCCTGTATTGATGTGTATGGATACGACGGTTGTTCTACATATGGGATGTGACACGATCGTTACATTGCATGCTCCTGCTGCCACAGATAATTGCAACAGTGACAGCCTGACGTTTATGGTAGTATCTCCTACACCTATTAGTTCGACGGATACGTCAGCGACCTTTATGCTGAGTGTAGGCAATAATACTATTATGTGGGCAGCTATGGATTGTGCAGGAAATATCTCTACTTGTACAATGAATGCAAAAGTAATTCAACCGGTGGCTCCGGATGCGGTGTGTAAGAATACTAATATTTCCTTAGGAGATCCATGTTCGATCAAAGTTACTCCGATTATGGTATATGCCGGGGACACGACCAACTTCTGTCCTTCTAACTTTGAGATCACTCTTCGAGATAAATATCATCAGATTATCCCCGGCAATATTGTGACAGGGGCATATGTTGGCCAAGTATTGGAGGTGACCCTTACCGTCGTTCAAAACGGCAATAGTTGTTGGGGAACCATGTTGGTGGAGGACAAATTTCCACCTACCATTTCATGCCAGAATGACACGATGGATTGTTTGACTTTTGTTCACAATTTCATACCCCCTATAGCAAGTGATAATTGTAGTACAGCAGAGGCTATCAAAGTAGATGAGAAGATAATTCCTATGCCTTGTGATACGTATTTTATTAAGCGTATAGTCCAGAAATGGGTAGCGAGGGATGCTTATGGTACTCTATCGAGGGATACCTGTACAAGGAGTATTTTGGTTCGAAGATTGTCTTTAGATTCAGTCTTATTTCCGATGGATACGGTCTTGGATTGTAATGCAGGGTTTGCGACCTTACCCAATGGGGCTCCGGACCCAATGGTTACCGGTGTTCCGATGGTAGGAGATATCCCGATATATCCCAATCCGGATGTGTATTGCAATGTTTTGGTGACGTTTAGAGATGATGTGATACCGGAGGTGGGTTGTCGTTCACAAGTGGTAAGAGTTTGGCGTGTGGAAGAATTGTGGTGCAATGGTAACCCCGTGCGTACAATGACGCAAGTATTAACAGTAATTGATACGACAGGGCCTGAATTGGTATTAGATAAAGAAGTTATTCATGCTACGACTGAACGCAGGTCTTGTACCGCCAATGTGTGGTTGCCACCGGTAATCACGTTAAAAGATGCCTGTCACAAGGTATCCGGTTTATTGATTCATTATCCCGGGGGTGTGCTCAAGACAGATGGGGGGTGGGTCAACCTCCCTGTCGGAACACATTGGGCCGTTTATGAAGCTTTCGATGCTTGTTATAACAGGACAAAAGATAGTATTCAGATAATAGTAAGAGACCAGACTCCTCCGGTGGCTGTTTGTAAGACATTTACTACTGTCTCACTGGATAATCTGGGCAACGCTTGGGCGCGAGCCCAGGATTTGGATCAGGGAAGTTTTGATGAATGCGCCTTGGATCACTTCGAGGTGCGACGCATGAGCAACCTGCCTTGTATAGATACCCCTTCGGTGTGGGGCCCTTCCGTTAGATTTTGTTGTGAGGATGTAGGTACACAAGTGATGGTGGCCTTTAGGGCAATTGACAAAAGTCAGAATGCCGGTACTTGTATGGTTAGTGTCCTAGTACAAGACAAACTTCCTCCGGTGGTCAAATGCTTACCGGATATCACAGTAGACTGTAGATTTGATTGGGACCCGGAGCACTTGGAGGTATTTGGTGAGCTTGTAGCCCATGATTCGCTCCGTAAGCCGATCGTGATCGATGCGGATTCTGTTCGATTCAGCGGACCGGCATTTGATGGAGTTGCTTCAGATAATTGCCCCATGACAGTTACCGAGGAATTGGATACATCAGATATTAATATGTGTGGGTTAGGGACGATCATTCGACGATTTAAAGTAACGGATGCACAGGGGAGCATGAACACGAGTTGTATCCAGCAGATTACAGTAATCAATGCGCATCCGATTACCCAAGACAGTATCATCTGGCCTAAGGATTATCTTTTGGCGGACAGTTGTAGTTTAGCCTTGTTTGATCCGGCGGTCTTACCGGATTCCTCGAATTATCCAAAGTTGCAGGACGATGAATGTTCGCTAATAGGATGGGATTTTACAGATGATACGCTGCGCAATGTTTTTGCAGTGGATGCGTGTGTTAAAGTTATCCGACATTGGCGAGGGATTGATTGGTGTCAGAAGGACCCGGTAACCGGTTCATTTTTGAAGTGGGATTCGGTTCAGATTCTCAAGTTGATTAATACGGTAGCGCCTACCATTACCAGTTCTTGTCAGGACACGATGAAGTGCTCCTATGACCCCAATTGTGGTCCGGCATCGATTACTTTATCTGCTACAGCGACAGATGATTGTACGCCGGCAGCAGATTTGTTTTGGCAATATCAGATTGACTTAGGCAATGATGGTACCTACGATATTTACGGTCGTGACTCTAATCATGTGACGGGTACTTTCCCTATCGATACACATCGCATTCGATGGATCGTAGAGGACAAGTGCGGGAATATCACGGATTGTAGCTATACCTTTGAACTGCGCAATTGCAAAGCCCCTACCGCTTATTGTAAAACAGATGTTGTCTTTGAACTTGACAGTGTGGATACCAATGGAGATGGTCATCCGGACGCTGTCCAGTCCAGAGCGGTAGCTTCCGATTTTGACGATGGTAGTTTTCATCCATGTGGGTATCCGGTAGCCTTGAGTTTTAGTGCAGATACGACGGATACATTGAAGATTTTTTCCTGCCCGGATCTAGGGATTGTTCCACTGGAGCTATGGGTGACAGACAAGGTCAATGGCAATACGTCCAAATGCGTACTTCAAGCCGTAGTCCAAGACAATAACGGAGACTGCGTATCTCCTTTGAAAGGGGATATTAGTGGAGCCTTGATCGCTCGCAATGGGGAACAGATGGAAGGCGTCGAAGTATACCTGGATCATTCCGGTGGACAAATGGTACACACGGATAAGGCAGGGAAGTTCTTATTTGGTGATATGCCTTTCGGTGGTAGTTATAGAGTTAGACCTACTTATGACAAAGATGTGCGCAATGGAGTTTCTACGCGGGATTTGGTCAAGATCAAAAAATACTTATTAGGCCATGTCTCATTTAATGATCCATTGGATTATATCGCTGCTGATGTCAATCGGGACAGACACATCTCCACTGCAGATTTATTGGCTATAAGGAGGGTTATTCTCCACAAGTCTGATGCCTATAACAATAACAAGAGTTGGAGATTTATAACTGAGGATTATAAATTTCCTGACCCACAAGATCCATTTAAGTATTCGATACCCGAATCTTATGACTTTGATCCATTTGATGAGAGCGCTCAAGTTTCATTCACCGGGATCAAGATAGGAGATGTTACAGGAGATGCTCATTTCAACCTTCAATCTAACAGTCCGAGGGGTGAAGCTTCCGTCGAACTCGTCATGAAAGACCTGCAGTTGAAAAAAGGGCAACGATATGAGATCCCCGTCTACCTCTCGGATATACTTCGAGTAGAAGGTCTCCAATTGACACTGGACTTCAATCCGAAACAGCTTGAGGTTCTCAATTTATTGCCCAATAAGGAAATCGGCTTGAGCGAATCCAATTTTAATTTTACTCAGCTGGATAAGGGGATGTTGCCGATGAGTTGGGTTAAGTCCGGTGGAGTGATTTCGAAGCATTTATTCACCTTAGTTATAGAGGCGAAACACGACAATATGTTGAGTGAGCTATTTGGGGTCTCTGATCGATTTATTCGGGCTGAGGCGTATTTTACAGGGTATGAAATGGTTGGCAAAGTGAAGATGGCCTTCCGAACCCAGTCCGGTCAGGTAGCCAAGGATAATTTCTTTACCTTATATCAGAATAGGCCCAATCCATGGAGTGACATTACGACCATTGGGTTCTATCTTCCTGAAGAACAAGATGCCCAACTTTCTGTATGGAGCCATACCGGAAAATTGCTTAAAATTATCCAAGGTCATTACCCTGCTGGATACTCTGAAGTACACCTCGATAGAGCCGGATTACCAAGAAGCGGTACCCTCATCTATGAGATAAAAACGGAGAAATATAAAGCGACTAAAAAAATGGTGCTGATGGAATAATTCAGTCGCCTTATAGTAAGATTTTTAAGACGCCCGTGTAGATCCTGCACGGGCGTCTTTTTTTACTATTAGCAGAGGATTTCCTGTGGAACCCCTATTATATTTGCATTTTTAGCGGTAAAAAATGTTAAAATTTAAAGAAATATACCTTCTTAATGATAAAAAAGTTTATATTTGCAGGGAGATTTTAAACTTATGGCTTGTATTTCCCTCCTTCGAACAAGTGCATAACACACAATTTAATTATTATTCTTTCACCTTAAAATTTGTTAATTATGATTAATTTTAGTAAAGCAAGCAAGCAAGCAAGCAAGCAAGCAAGCAAGTTCTTATTTATCGAGAACATTAAAGTTGTTAGTTATGGGTTGTGCTCTATGGATACTCCCACAGCTATTTCATTCCTGTAAGAAAGAGGATAAAGTGCCCCCGTCCTCTAATTTTAATGCCACTAGCCGGCATCCCGACAATAGGGGCATAAGAGTGTACACCTCTTCAGATGAAGGGATTAAACTGAGAGAGGGAGGACTTAAAAGAACGGTATTGGGACAAGCACGCGTAAATCCATTTACAGTGGCTAATATGGAAGCGGCTTACACCGAGTTATACGGTTCTGATACGACATTCCCGACCACGGACCTGTACATTCGATTTTTACCGACCACGGATGAGCATATGAAGGCATTAACAAACTCCGGTCTTCCCCTCATGGATTTTCCCCTTGAGCGCAAAGTAATCGAAATGGGGGATTATTATCAACTGGAGGGAGAAGGTGTTGCACCTGCCCTTTATAGTGTAGTGAAGCCTGGAACACCACTGCCGGATGTCCCCTTTGAAGTGATAGATGAGCTGTACCAGGACTTTTCAGATCCATTATTGGTAGCTACAAGTTTGTATTTGACCGGCAATGCGGATGAGATTCAAAGTGTTATCCCTCCGATTTATCCGGGGACGGCGCCATATGAAGACTTGGAAGCCCCATGTGGAGATGACTTTGTCTGTGATCCGGGGTGCAAAGTAAAGATTGAAATCGATGATTCTACATACCCTTTCAAGATGGTATGTGTCTGTGACTGTTCGGGGGATGATGGAGTCAATTTGAATTGTTGCGGTGATTTCGCTGCGCCCGGTCATCCTTCCGGATGTGTTCGTGTCGAAGATACAAGATTATCAACAAACAAAGTCTATGATACCTATCTCGGCGTAAGACGAGTGAAAGTACGTTTGTGGAATGGGTGGTTTAAATGGGATGATACCTTTACGGATGACAACGGATGCTGGCAGGCGGATAAGAGTTTTAAGTCTTTCTTTATGTGGATACGTTTCGTCAACGATCGACATAAGATACGAGTACTGAGTAGCTATTTTAAGACCCTCAACGTACCCATTATAGGTAGTTTTACGTTGCCTGTCATTAATTACTCAGATCCTGTCACACATTATGTTGATCATTTTACCTCCGTACCTCATGAGATTCGGGTGTATTATGATCGATGGACTTCAGCTGACTTCGGTACACGCAAGCATGTCTATTGGGGATCGGCCACGGTCAATAATGCCAACCATGATATGCACGATTATACTGCAGATGACGGGATCAACAGTCCCCCGGGGAATCTTGATATTCTACTCTCGCCTATTAATGGCGGGGGAATGACCTTGATGACTTCCAAGCACCTTGGTGCTAAATTATTAAAACTCCTTTTCCCCAATCCTTTTAATACCCATCCTTTAAATACCTTATCGAAAATTACTCCGGATGTGTACATTGGTATTGGTGAAGCAGTTAGTGAATCTGATTGGTTGAAGGATTTGAGTTATCATGAGTTGTCTCATGCCGCACATTTTACACAGGTTCACGATGTATACTGGGATCTTTTGATTGATGCGGAAATTGCTGCATACCTGGGTACGGGAAACCCCCATGGAATGACGGGTAATGGAATAATAGCGGTATGCGAGTCGTGGGCAGAACACCTCGCCAATACTTATACCCATAAGACCTATGGGGGACACGGTAGCCCACCTGACCAAAACACATGGGAAGAATATCTTGAAGCTACCTGGAATGAATCACCTGGACATGTCCCCATAGGGCTCTATCACGACCTGATCGATGGTGGGGTAGAGCCGGAATCCTGCAATCGGTTTGGCGGTGGGTGTGTCACTATAGACGATCAAGTGGAGGGATTTACCCAAGCACAGATGTTTTCATGTCTGACGCCGACGACGTTGACTACAGGGGATTTTATTTCACGCTTGATAAGAGATCATTTAGCGAATTCAAATAATACACGGGCTGAGGTACTGGCCTTATTTAATGATTACTGATACATCTAAAGCATGGGGAGCAACCTTCCCATGCTTTATCCCTCTGATTGAAATTAACATGATGGCTTTATTTTTATATCTAAAAAAACATAGACAATGAAAAATATATCAATAAAACACATGACATCCTACCTTTTTGGGCTCCTGAGCATAGGACTATTACT
>JALSTN010000240.1 GCA_026983735.1 Saprospiraceae bacterium
TTATCTCCCGAATGGATTGAAGAGCGGGATTGGGTACTGTGCTATTCTTGCCAATGGCACCGGAAAGTTTGATTTTCCACCCTGAAAGCGGATTGGGAGCATAATCGAAGTGCTCGTATCGCCACTTCAACCCAAATGAACTCTGATTGTAATCCAGCCTTTCCGGAAGTTGGTTATTAACAAGGACATATTGGGTGTCTAGCTTCGCGACACGTGCTGTTTTTTGCCGACCTACTATCTGAAGTTTATTGTCCACAGACAGGTCGACCGTCATATATAATTGACCATCCGTCTCTGTAAAATCACCCGTTTTGTTGTAGAGTTTAAAGGCACCGCCGGCTCCTATAGACGTCTGCAACACATAGGGCAAATCCGTAGATATAGCGAGAGATTGGGTCTGCTTTAACCCTTGATAGTCGAGCGCCATCCTTTCCGCTTGACCAAAGAGATTAGAAAATGCCAACCTGGCATATCCCGTTAACGCATAACTCCGCGCTCCCCCTGTATTATCTTGCGCCACCCCAAGCAGTACATCAAATGTATTCGAAGGCTTCGGGTCCAGATGCACCACTATTTCAGCATACTCCTTATAAAATCGAATAACCGGTACGCCCTGCTGTTGTACGAAGGGCAGTTCATTCAATCTACCGGAAAGCCTGCGAATCATCTTTTGACTATAGGGCTTATCTCGATGAAGACCAAGGTAATGCATCAGATAGTATTTGGACAATCTGGCCGTCCCGTTCACCTGTATACCTCTTATATAAAACAAACGACCACTATCCACTTTCCATTTGCCGCCAATCGCATTATCCCCCAAACGTACATCCGACAAGTAGATTTGCGCAAAAGGATAACCATTATCCACTAATTCCTCCAATTTCCCTATACTGATTTCTTTGTATTTCAACCAATCAAAAGCATTCCCCGTCGCTATTGCCTTCGGAACAGAGGCTGAACTATCCAACTTCCATTTATAAAGGGGGCCCGGATAGGTGTTTAGTATGAAATGGTTGGAATCCTTCCGTTCGAATACTCCCTTTGCATCGAAGTAGCCTCGTTGTAAAAATCCATTGAGGAGTGAATCTCTCCAATGAAAAAGTGCAATTGTGTCACTGAACACAATCTCTCCTTCCGGTATCAGTGACTTCCATTGAACACTCTGCGGCTCTGCCACTTTAACCCATACCTGTCCCAATGCCCCTTCTGTTAGCAGAACAAAAAAAGACATCCATAAAAATAATTTCCTTACGCTAAACAATCGCAACATTATCTTGGATTTTATATAACAAAGGCTCATAACCTACAAACGTCAAACCCATGCAGGTATTTTGATTTACATCTTTTATCTTCAGGCTTTATAGCAAAACAGGGTAAAGTATTGTGATGGTATCCATGTCACACCATTCCCTCCTACATAAATTTATTTTTTTGGCATTATATGTCTATAAGAGGTGCCGATACAATAAGGAGGGATAACCTCCGAAGAATCGTACATTATTTCTATCCGCGTCAGATCTTATTGAGGACTTTAATGTATATTAATAGCTCTATGGATTAAATGTTACGTTTTAACACTACCTTCATTTGCCATGAAGGACGGCCCCCCCTTTTTTTTTGCAACATTTTCCAGTCTCGATGCATTAGGTAGATATACGCATAGACAGAATAGCTAATAGGTGCTTTTTTGAAACAAATAATCTTTGAAAAGAGGAGTTTTTATAAAAAACAATTGATTATTTCACCTTACTTTCATTTTTTTGTATTATATTTGCCGTATAATATATTTTTTATATGTATCACACTTACATATTCATATCGCCCATTACTCTTTCTAAGAAGATAGCTCGTGTCTTTTGGGACATTATCATACCTTTGCCCTTTAACCTTTTAAGGAACAAGGA
>JALSTN010000241.1 GCA_026983735.1 Saprospiraceae bacterium
ACGGCCTGCGTACATTCGTTTACCCCTCTTGTGATGGCGATGTGTGAATGCTCGTCGATAATACCTGTAGTGAGATGCATTCCCGTACCGTCGACCACCGTCGTCTCCTTTGATGGTGCAGTCAATCCACTCCCTACTTGCGCTATTTTACCGTTGATGATTAGGACATCCGCATCCCGCATAATGCCTTTGGAAGTGTTAGTCCAAACCGTTGCGTGCTGTATGAGATAGTTGTTCTTTTCCGGCATTTTCATCCAACCAAAAGCCGTAAAGGGCTTAGAAAGCGGCGGAAGACTGCTTTCTATTTTGGGTGGATCGGATTTGGGTATTACGGGTAAAGAAGTATCTGCAATGGCATTCCATATGAAGTGATTTCCCTTGGGGTCAACTCCGGTGCCCTCCCAACTCCCCTCGCGGGTGATTCGCCCTTCTAAACGAACGATTCCCTTAGCGGAATTCTGGAATGACAATTGGAGAAGCTTCCCAACTCTCTCGAGTTTTAACGGGGATTTCACCGTATCTGTTGCATTTAACAATAAATTGGGGATGTTGTTTTTCACGATAATTTTGCTGTGGTGATTCCCCCAATTTAAGTCATATTGTCCAGCTAGTCCCGAAGTGGGAACGGTGGTAATAGTATGTTTTCTTCCTTTGATCCAGTTTTCGAGTATTTTTGTTTTGGTATGAAATGGTGAGCCATCTGTGATAATAAAATTAGCCCATTTGCCTTTTTCCAGCGTACCGATTTGATCATAAACCCCAAGCCACTTGGCCGGATGTACGGTTAAAGCCTTCAAGGCAGCGGCTTCAGTCCAACGATGGGAGACCGTTTTCACCAACGCTTTATGGAAGTCTTTAGGAGATTTTAAACCTCTCATGGTGAGTGCCAACTCTACACCTGCTTGGTCTAAGACACCGGCATTGAATGGCGCCCATTCCCAGTGTTTCATTTCAGCATAAGTAGGGTATAAAGACTTGAGAGGATGGCGCAGGTCCATCGGTTTAGGATAATTTATCGGGAGAATGATCTTATGTGCGATTTGTGCGATTTCCTCAGAGCGTCGATATTCTTCTCCTGAACCACGATAGATATAACTGACATTAAATTCCTTAGCCAATCTATCTCCTCTAAAAATGTCTAAAAAATGGTCTGTTTCTAAGATTTGAGGAAGAGATTGAAGGGCATTCCATGCTTCGAGGCTCTCATTTGTCTCTTCCAGATGGCCGTATCTCTTGTACCATTTGCCATCGTAATACGTCTGTCTCATCAAGGCGATAACACCCATAAGACTTCCCGGATATTTCTGCTTACTGTTTCCCTTTTTGAACGAAAGATGATGGCTGGCGCGCTGCTTTACAAACAGCTCGACAGTAGGCAGATTACCGAGTAATACCAATGCGCCGGAGCCTCTTGAAATCCCATCATGTCGGTGTGTCAAGACAGCTCCAAATCCGGCTTGAAGATATTTCTTTTGCGTACCAGTATCCGGCATAATATGTTCGGCTGCATCAAAGGAAGTCTTTATCGCTTGATTCCAACCTTTTGGTCCGGGAAGGGGCTTTTTGGGATCAAATTTAGCGCGCTTCAACCCATAATCACTATCGAGATCAATAAAGGAAGGGTAGATGTAACGACCTCCGGTATTGACTTCTACAGCGCCGTCCGGAGTAGCTTTTGCCGGACCCGCATACTCTACTTTACCTGCTTTAATGATCAAGGTGGCATCCTCCAACTCCTGTCCGGGAGCGATGGTTAAATTGGCGTGCTGAAAGGCATAATATCCCGGACGTCGATCCTTAATACCGTCTACGGGAAAAGTCTTTTGCGCCCGGCTCAACACCGGAGAAATTACAATTATCAGTACACTCAAATAAATGAATATTACATTTTTCATCCTTATACGATTTTCAATACCGTACGAAGGTAATACTTTTCATAAGAATCCCAAATCATAACAGGAAGTTACAGGCATATAGACTGCAGAAACTAAAGCAAAGAAGAGACACACCGACCAAAACCCGCTAGAAATCCAGCCTAATCTTAGTAATTAAACTACCTTTGCAGTCTCTATTTGACTACGTTAAATTCCGAATATGATTCTCTTTTTCAGTAAATCTCCTGAAGTTGTCTTTGCTCTTCAGGTAGACCATGCATTGTCCAAATCGGATATTGAAAAACTCATTTGGCTGTTGGGGGATGCTTCTCCCGTTGTTGATACGGAAATAGAGGGGTTGTTCTTAGGACCGAGAGTGACGATGGTAAGCCCTTGGAGCACCAATGCGGTAGAGATCACCCAAAATATGGGTATTCAAGGTATACACAGAATGGAGCGTTTTACTTCGATGTCTCCCGAAATGTCCTATGATTTCCTCTTGTATCAACAATACAAGGGTTTGGGACAATCCCTTTTTGATATAGATAGAGTTCCGGAGCCTATCCGGGAGATCAAGGATATACGTAGATATAATAAAGACGAAGGACTGTCACTAAGTGGAGAAGAGGTACAGTATTTAGAGCAGCTTTCTGACAAGTTGGGCAGACCCTTGACAGATTCGGAAGTCTTCGGGTTCTCTCAAGTGAATAGTGAACACTGCCGACATAAGATATTCAATGGAAAATTTGTAATCGACGGAGATGCAATGCCTGAATCTCTCTTTGAACTAATCAAAAAAACATCCCGGACGCACCCGAATACCATCGTATCTGCCTACAAAGACAACGTAGCTTTTGTGGAGGGCCCTGTCATCAGACAATTTGCTCCTAGTAAGCCGGATGAACCTTCCCTATACGATTTAACTCCATTTGAATCTGTTCTTTCGCTCAAAGCTGAAACGCATAACTTCCCCACAACCGTCGAACCTTTTAACGGAGCCGCTACCGGATCCGGTGGTGAAATCCGAGATCGCATGGCCGGCGGGCAAGGCTCCATCCCCCAAGCCGGAACCGCTGTTTATATGACGCCTTACTCCAGAATAGCGACGGATCGTTCATGGGAAGATAATATCCCCCCTCGTCCATGGCTATATCAATCCCCTGTAGACATCTTAATCAAAGCGAGCAATGGAGCATCGGATTTTGGCAATAAATTTGGACAACCTTTGATCTCGGGATCTGTGCTTACCTTCGAACATAGAGAAGATGATATAACTTTAGGCTACGATAAAGTCATTATGATGGCTGGAGGAATAGGATACGCCAAACGTCAACAAGCGCTTAAACAATCACCTAAAGAGGGCGACATTATCATCGTGATGGGGGGAGACAACTACCGTATCGGGATGGGGGGAGCTGCCGTTTCTTCTTCAGACACCGGAGCCTTTGACACGACGATTACACTCAATGCTGTCCAGCGTTCCAATCCCGAAATGCAAAAGCGAGTTGCCAATGCAGTGCGTGCCTTGGTAGAGCATACCCGCAACCCGGTCTTATCCATCCATGATCATGGAGCCGGCGGGCATCTCAATTGCCTCTCTGAGTTGGTAGAAGACACCGGTGGTATCATCTATTTGGATGCGCTTCCTATCGGAGATAAGACTCTTAGCGCCAAAGAAATCATCGGCAATGAATCCCAAGAACGCATGGGATTAATCCTCCGCCCTGAAGACCTTCCGTTACTCCGAAGTATCGCTCAGCGAGAACGAGCACCTATGTATGAAGTAGGGATAGTAACCGGAGATATGAGATTTAGTTTTGTCTCCCGTGCAACAGGAGAAAAACCTATTGATTTGTCTTTAACGGATATGTTTGGAAGCTCCCCCAAGACGGTAATGGAAGACCGACATGTTACCATTTCATACCAAAAAGTAGAGGTGGATTCCTCATCGATCGCTGAATATCTATGTCAAGTGTTGCGACTCGAAGCGGTAGGATGCAAAGATTGGCTGACCAACAAAGTGGATCGGTGTGTCTCCGGAAAAGTAGCGCTTCAACAATGCACCGGTCCTTTACAGTTGCCCTTGAACAATTGTGGGGTTATGGCACTTGATTTTGAGTCCAAAGACGGGATAGCGACTTCCATTGGCCATGCTCCTGTGGCCGGGTTAATAGATGCGGGTATCGGTGGGAGAATGGCGATATCAGAGGCGTTGACCAATCTAATCTGGGCCCCCCTTAAAGAGGGATTAAAAAGCGTCTCCCTCTCAGCCAACTGGATGTGGCCATGCAAAAATCCAGGACAAGATGCTCGCCTTTATGATACTGCTCGCGCAGTTTCCCGATTTGCTCTAGATCTGGGAATCAATATCCCTACCGGTAAGGATTCGCTATCCATGGCCCAAAAATATGAAGACCAAACTGTACTTGCTCCAGGTACTGTGATTATCTCGGCTATGGGGCATTGTAAGGATATCACACGAGTAGTAACCCCCGTCTTCCAGAAAGACAAAGGTGCCGTATATTATCTTGATTTATCAGGGGATTCTTTCCACTTGGGCGGCTCCTCTCTTGCACAAAGTCTAAACAAAATCGGACACAAGGCTCCTGACATCTTGGACCCTGAATATTTCAAAAAAGCCTTTAACACGGTCCAGGCTGCTATTGAAGGAGATATGATTGTAGCCGGTCATGACATCTCCTCAGGCGGAATGATTACCACGCTTTTAGAAATGTGTTTTGCCAGCAAGGATACAGGATTAAAACTAAATCTGGATACCCTGGATGCCCCCTTAGTCCATGTGTTATTTAGTGAGAAAAGCGGGTTGATTATTCAGGCATCTGATGACCGCTTGGCTTTGTTTTTACAAGAGCGAGGCGTCTCCTTTATCAAGATTGGCCAAGTTATTTCTAAGGAGGAATTGCAGATTGAAAAAGAAGGGGAAACCCTACCTCTCGACATCAACGAGTACAGGGATATCTGGTATGAAATGTCCTATCTGCTGGATGAACGCCAAACTGCCCAGGGACTCGCTAAGGTACGGTATGAAAATTACAAGCACCAACCTTTAAAATTTGTATTTCCCAAAGGGTTTACGGGAATAAAACACAAAACCCGATCCGACGCACAAAGACGTCCAATAGCAGCTATCATTCGGGAAAAAGGTAGTAACTCCGAAAGGGAAATGGCCAATGCGCTTTACCAAGCGGGATTTGATGTTCGCGATGTACATATGACCGACTTAATCACCGGAAGGGAAGATTTAAGCGATGTGCAATTTCTCGGTGCAGTAGGCGGGTTCTCCAATAGTGATGTTTTAGGTTCTGCCAAAGGATGGGCCGGGGCCTTCAAATACAATGCAAAAGCCAAACGAGCACTGAAATCCTTCTTTCAACGTACGGATACCCTTTCCATAGGTATTTGCAATGGTTGCCAACTCTTTCTTGAACTCGATTTAATCAACCCGGAACACCCTCACTTATCGAAGATGACTTTCAATGACAGTCGCAAACACGAGAGCGCCTTCACTTCTGTGACTATAGGAGAAAATAATGCTGTCATGTTAAAAAATCTCTCTGGAACCACCCTCGGAGTTTGGATTAGTCATGGAGAGGGGAAATTCTCACTGCCCATGCCGGAAAATGCTTATAACATCGTAGCCAAATACGGTTACGACAGCTATCCGGCCAATCCCAATGGAAGTGATTACAACACGGCTATGCTTGTAAGTGATGATGGTCGACACCTCGTCACGATGCCACATATCGAGCGCTCTATCTACCCTTGGAATTGGGCCTACTACCCACCACAAAGAAAAGGAGATGTTGTCAGCCCTTGGCTCCTAGCTTTTGAAAATGCGTATGATTGGATTGTGAAGCGAAGTTAAGGGCGGGGCGAAGATAGCCATTTCATACCCGCTACAAAAAATCCACATCTTGAGAATAAGGGTATTTCATAAGAAAATAAATCGCCTTATCTATGGATAGTTCTTCAAACACAATACTGTAAATCATCTGCATAATCGGAATCCGAATATGGTAGTGCTTGGCGAGTTGTTGAACAATTTTCAATGTACGGACCCCTTCCGCCACTTCCTCAGAGGAGGCTAGAACCCGTTCGAGTGTATCCCCCTGTGCTATGCGAAAGCCCAAGCTAAAGTTGCGTGAATCTGCACTTGTAGCCGTCGCGACAAGGTCCCCGATACCTGCCGTTCCGAGAAAACTACGACTCGTCGCGCCTACGGCTTGCCCCAAGGTAATCATCTCCCGTATCCCCCTGGCAATAAGGAGCCCTTGGACATTTTTACCATATCCCTTACCGGTCGCAATTCCGGAGCCTATAGCGATGACATTTTTTAATGCACCTGCCAACTCCGTACCGAGCACGTCCTCCGACCCAAACACAAAAAAGCGCTCGCTGGATAACAATTGTTGACCCACTTGAAATACTTCGTCAAATTCACTAGCGAGAACGGTCGCAGCCGGCTGCCCTTCCATTATTTCCTTGGATAGGTTGGGCCCACCTAGAGCTCCAATCCGTCTTACGACAGATTCCTGACGAATAACTTCACTCATCGTCCAAACATCTTCCCTGGAAATATTCATCTTCATGATATCCTCTTCCCCTCCGATAATATCCAAGCCCTTCGTGCCGTGAATCAAAAAATGGTAGGGATGAAGGTGAGGAGCTAACTGCCTCATCATATCTCTAAAATTCTTGGAAGGTACAACGGGGAATATCACCCTGCACTGATCCGCAATCCGAGTAATTTCAGTCGTTGCAAGAATATTGGGCGATAAGGGATAGCCGAAGTGCTTGTGTCTGGTATTGATCTCCCGAGCTATGCTTTCCTTTCTTACATAGATAAGGACATTAGAATTGGCGGATAACAACCGTGCTATAGTTGTACCAAACCGTCCCCCTCCGATGACGCCTACAGGTCGTTCAATGGGGGCCGCCTTTGTCTTAGTAGATTCTATAGTAAACGGTTGATTCAAAGTAATGATGGTTTATTGATCTGCTGAAATCGGCTTAAGAGAAGGGTGGTATCTCAAGGTATTTTCCACCCATTTTTCGAATTGCTTGAGGATCTCCGGAGCGGAGTGATTATCAATCACCTTATGGTAGTTTCCTGCCAATTGAACGGCGATCTCTTTGTTGGGAAGATCCGGAATGTACATCGTCTGCTCCTCAGGGTAGACAGGGCTGAGGGTATCAAATCCGGTTTCGCCGATTCTTTGGATCAGTTCCGCCAGCTCCTCTCCTGATAGTTGACCTATGTATTTTCCCTTGCGTTTGGTAAACATTTTCCCATCGAAGACCAGTCGGCCATCCGAATAAACATCAATCCCATATACCGGGCAGTGCCCAAAACAAGCTCCTCTTATGTAGTGCAGCAAGGGTTCACTCTCTTTCTCAGGAGGGGGGATCGAAGTCGTATCCTTTGGTTGCGGTAGTTCTCCGGAGATCAACATCGTATCAAGTAGCGAATCTACCTTAGTATTAACTCCGCTGGTATCTATTGGTTTAGGGGCTTTCCTGTTGCAATTGGTAAAGGCGAAAGCCAAAATTAACCCTAGGGATATCCAATAAAAATAATTAGAATGGTTTTCCATGTGAATGTAAGATTTGGTCAAAGATAGTAAACTTAACAATATTATAGATGCATTCTAATCAAGGAAAGGGGGTAAGCTGAGGATATTTTAACTCTAATCGGGCATTAGACCATGGCAAGGATAGGAGACTACGATACTGACAATGTGCATTTTGAGTCATAGATTACAAAAAACTGTTGGCAACATTTTCTTATTCAAGGGCATCAGTATTCTCTCTTCTTGAAGCTCTATTATTGAGCTGGTCTAAGCCGAAACTAATATTTTTCTACGCCCCATTTAGGATTCAAAATTAACATATCCCGCTGTTGAGAGATTTTCGAGGCTTAAAATCCAAGGAGCCAACACTTTTCAATATTAAGTGTAAATACAGATCTAGTCCTACCTTTGTATTCTGGAAAAAGAACTAGGTGAGGCTTGTCCATATCGGACAATAGACACAACGGAAAGTAGTTTACTCAACGATATTTACCACCCCTTTCCTCTCCAAATATTATCTTCGATAAGGTGTACTGTATCTTGAAAGAAGAGCGAGGTAGTATCTTCAAAAGTCGGGGTAAAATCGGAGACAATGAAATGGTAGTCCCCCGAATGAGGAGTGGTTCGCAGTAAATGGTGCTTTTCCAATACAGAACGAAGAAAAGAAGCGGTGGTATGTGCTGTATCGATAATGGCAACACCGGGCAATAGATTTTGTATTTGGGGCCGGATGAGCGCGTAGTGCGTACAGGCTAACAACAAGGCATCCATTCCCTCAAACATAGGATGGTGCAAATATTCCTTTAGGACAACGCCGCTGATATTATTATTAATAAAACCCTCTTCGATCATAGGAGCAAGGAGTGGAGTCGGGAGAGCTACGACCTCAATATCCGGAGCCAAAGTCTTCAACTGTCGTTGATAGACTTGGGATTCTACAGTCAGTTTGGTTCCGATAATGCCCACTTTTTTAACATTCAACCGAAGAGCCGCTTCTACGAGTGGATCGACGACATTGACGATAAGTGTTTCATGTCCGTAAAAATCCACAAGTGTATGATAGGCGGCAGCAGAGGCTGTATTGCAAGCTATTACAATGGCCTTGCACCCCTTGTCCAGCAAGTAGCGGGTTATTTTTAAAGCGTAATACTTAATCGAGTCCCCAGATTTGTCTCCATAGGGGAGGTGAACAGTATCGCCAAAATATATAATTTGCTCGTCAGGCAAACGGTTAATAACAGCATTGGCGACCGTAAGGCCGCCAATGCCGGAATCAAATATTCCTATAGGTTTATTGCTATCCAATGTAACAAAGAAAAGCTGGCTTACTTCAATTTGGCTTTCACCTGAGCGGAGACATCCAGCGAAGGCTCTCCGTAAAGCACTACGCCGGCAGCGTTGTCCAGGATATATGTATA